>JAFGNI010000089.1 GCA_016927095.1 Anaerolineae bacterium
CCTGAAGCCGCGATTGTCATGTGCGCTAGATGACGAAGGGAGGACGCAATGGTCGACGATGCTGCTACATATGATCAGTGGTACAAAGACGCGGTGTTCTACGAGGTGTCAGTGCGGGCCTTTGCCGACAGCGACGGCGATGGCATCGGTGATCTACCTGGGCTGACGTCCAAGCTCGATTACCTACAGGCGTTGGGCATTGACGCCGTCTGGATGCTTCCCATCTTCCCCTCCCCGTTGCGCGATGACGGCTACGATGTGGCCGACTACACGGCGATCCACCCCGACTACGGTACGATTGCGGACTTTGAGCGCCTGGTCGAGGAGGCGCATAAGCGCGGCCTTCGCGTCGTGGTGGAGCTGGTGCCAAACCATACGTCGGACCAGCACCCCTGGTTCCAGGCGTCCCGCGATCCCAATCACCCCCAGCATGAGACCTACCGCGACTGGTATGTATGGACCGATGATTCGGACACCTACAGCGAGGCGCGGATCATCTTCATCGACTACGAGCCCTCCAACTGGACCTATGATGAGGTCCGGGGGCAGTACTTCTGGCACCGGTTCTTCCACCACCAACCCGACCTCAACTACGACAACCCTGAGGTCCAGCGTGCCATCATGCGCGCCATCCAGTTCTGGCTGGACAAGGGCGCCGACGCGATCCGCATCGACGCGCCGCCCTATCTCATCGAGCGAGAGGGCACGAACTGCGAGAACCTGCCCGAGACCCATGTCTACCTGAAGCGTCTGCGCGCTTTCGTGGATGCCTACGCGCCCGGCACGATGCTCCTCTCCGAGGCCAACCAGTGGCCTGAGGACGTGCGCCCGTACTTTGGCGACGGCGATGAGATGCACATGAACTTCCATTTCCCCCTCATGCCCCGCATCTTCATGGCCTTCGCCAAGGCCGACCGGACGCCCATCGAGTGGATCTTGGCGCGCACGCCGCCCCTGCCCGATGTCTGCCAATGGGGCACCTTCCTGCGCAACCACGACGAGCTAACCTTGGAGATGGTCACGCCGGAGGAGCGCGAGTTCATGTGGAACTTCTATGCCCCGGAGCCGCGGATGCGCCTCAACTTGGGGATTCGCCGCCGGCTGGCACCGCTGCTGGGAAACGATGGCGACCGCATCCGCTGCATCAACACCATCTTGCTCGCCTTCATCGGGTCACCCTTCCTCTACTATGGCGATGAGATCGGGATGGGGGACGATATCTGGCTCGACGACCGCAACGGCGTTCGCACGCCGATGCAGTGGTCCGACGCGCCCCATGCCGGCTTCACCAGCCCAGACGTGCCCGCCGACCAGCTAGTCCAGCCGGTGATCGATGACGAGGTCTACGGCTACAAAAAGGTCAACGTGGAAGCCCAGGAAGCTGATGACGCTTCCCTCCTGAACTGGACACGCAAAGCCCTGGGCGTCCGCAAGCAACATCCGGCCTTCGGTCGCGGCACACTCCAGCTGCTGGCCTCGGACAACCGCGCCGTGTTGGCCTACCTTCGAGCCTATGGGGATGAGGAGCTGCTCGTGATCCACAACCTCGCCGCCGAGCCGCAGACCGTCACGCTGGACCTTTCTGCCTACCAAGGGTACCATTTGGCGGATCTCTTCACCGGCGGGACCCTGGACACCCCAGCTTCCGCCGCTTGGACCGTCACACTGCCCAGATACGGGTACTTCTGGCTCAAGCTGACTCCTGTCCCCTAAGGCAAAAGTCATAAGTCCTGAGTCCCGAGTCATGATCCATCCAATCGCAGCTCGTCGGGTTACGAACCATGACTCTTGACTCGTGACTCTAGATTCGCTCATTCGGAGGTTCCCATCTAGTGCAAGGCGTCATACTCGCGGCGGGCAAGGGCTCCCGCCTACACCCGATCACCCTGGAGCGCTCCAAGGGGATGCTGCCGATTTTGGGCAAGCCCATCGTCGAGCGCGTGATGGAGATGCTGGCGCAGACCGGCATACGGGACTTCATCCTCGTGGTCAGCCCTGAGGACCGCGACATCGTGCGCTACTTCCACCGCGAGTCGACCCTGGACGCGGACGTGCGCTTTGTCTACCAGCTCGAGCGCAAGGGGATGGCGAATGCGCTGGCCTGTGCCGCCCCCTTGATCACCGAGGACTTCGTGCTCTCTGCCTGCGACAACCTCATCCCGGCCGCGGACGCGGATCGCTTGGTCTCGCGGATGCAAAGCGACGCGCATCCCAACGCCGTCTTGACGCTCCTGTCCGTCGAGCCCGACAGGATCGGCAGCGTGGGCATCGTAGAGATGAACGGGCCCTGGGTCACGCGCATCGTCGAGAAGCCCAAGCCCGAGGACGCGCCCTCCGACATCTCCAGCTTACCGCTCTACGCTCTCTCTCGCCGGATCCTGGATTACCTGCCGGAGGTGCCCCTGTCGCCGCGGGGTGAATATGAGTTGCAGGATGCCATCCAGATGTTGATCGAGCGGGATGGTCGCGTCACCGGCGTCATCATCGATCACCGGCTGACACTGACCAACGCCGCGGACCTCCTGGCCCTCAACCGCCAGTTCCTCGTTCACGGTGGCGACCAACCCCAGCTCGCCCCCAACACCGTCGGCCCCAACACGCGCCTGGTGACGCCGCTGCACATCGAGCACGGCACCGTTATCGGTCGCGACTGCACCATCGGCCCCAACGTCTACATTGAGCGCGACTGTCGCCTCGGCGATGGCGTGACCGTTCGTGACGCCGTCATTCTTCGCGGGGCCGAGGTCCCCGATGGAACCGTGGTCGAGAACGAGGTGGTGGCGTAGGGAAAGCTGTCAGCGGTCAGCTTTCAGCGACCGGCGGGGCCGGCGTAGGACCTAAGGAGTGGGATGGCTGATCGCTTTGTTTCTGTCAGGCGCCTGGGCATCCGCTGGCGCCGTATCCTTTTGGCGACACTAGGCCTGCTGCTCACGGTCGCCCTTGCCCTCTCTTTTTGGCTCCTCCGCGATCTTCCCTCCCCGGATGACTTGCATGCCTTCACGACGGCGCCCAGCAGCAAGATCTACGACCGGCATGGGCGCCTGCTCTACGAGATGCCGCCGCCTTACACAGGCAGCCACACGCCCGTCTCGCTGGATCAGATCCCCGAACCGCTCCAATGGGCCACCGTGGCGCTGGAGGACGCGAGCTTCTACCGGAATCCCGGCTACGACCTTCGCGGGATCCTGCGGGCCTTCTGGGCCAACCTGACCAACCGTGATGTGGTGATGGGCGGCAGCACCATCACGCAGCAATTGGCGCGCAACCTGTTCCTGCCCGATGAACGGTATGAGCAGACCCTGCGCCGCAAGCTGCGCGAGCTCGTGCTCTCCGTTCAGATCACGCGGCGCTACACCAAGGGCGAGATCCTAGCTTTCTACCTCAACGAGTCCTATTACGGGAATATGGCCTACGGCGTGGAGGCTGCGGCACAGGCCTACTATGGCAAGCACGTCTGGGACCTGAGCCTTGCCGAGTCCGCGATGCTGGCGATCCTGCCTAACGCGCCGGCGCTCTGGAACCCGCTGGAGAACCTGGAGGATGCCAAGCTTCGCCAGGCCCTGGCCCTGGATAGGATGGTAAGCGAGGGTTACATCACGTCTGCAGAAGCTGAACTGGCAAAAACAGAGCCTCTGAGTTTTGCGTCTGCCCCCTTCTCGATCCGGGCTCCTCACTTCGTCATGGCGGTCCGGGGCCAACTGGAGCAGGTCCTGGGGCGCGAACGCCTGGAGGCCGGGGGTCTGGAGATTCACACGACGTTGGATGTCGACCTCAACGAGACCGCCCGAGATATGATGCGCCACCAGTTAGCGCTGTTGGCCAACTGCAACTATGAGGATCCGTGCCCCCCTGGCGGGCTTAATGTTCGCAACGCCGCGGTTGTTGCCCTCATGCCTGACACCGGGGAGATCCTGGCGATGGTGGGCAGCCCCGACTACTTCTCCGCCCGCATCGATGGCGCCGTCAATGGCACGACGGCCCTCCGGCAGCCGGGCTCCGCGATCAAGCCGGTCACCTACGCCGCTGCCTTCGCCGGTGGGAGCCTCACCCCTGCAAGCGTCATGATGGATGTCCGGACGGCCTTCGTCACAGCGGAGGGGACACCCTACGTGCCCCTCAACTATGACCTCGCCTTCCGCGGTCCCGTGCGCCTCCGGGAGGCACTGGCCTCGTCCTACAACGTCGTGGCGGTCAAGGTCTTGGAGGCTGTAGGGATCTCGCGCATGACCGATCTGGCCCGCGATATGGGCATCACTACCTTCGAGGATGCCGGTCCCGACCGCCGAACCGAGCGCTTGGGCTTGGCGGTGACCCTGGGCGGGGGCGAGGTGCGTCTGCTGGAGCTGACCACGGCCTATGCTGTCTTCGCCAATGGCGGTTACGCTGTGACCCCGCAGATGATCCAATCGGTGAGGGACGTCGACGGCATAGAGCTCTGGCACCGGCCCTGTGACAGCGCTCAGAGCTGCCTGCAGCGTCAGGTGCTGGACGCCCGGGTCGCCTATCAGATCACCGACATCCTCAGCGACGACCTCGCACGGATCCCGACGTACGGAGAGGGTAGTCTGCTCAACCTCACGCGCCCTGCTGCGGTCAAGACTGGCACGACGACCGATTTCCGCGACAACTGGACCGTCGGCTACACCCCGGATCTCGTGGTCGGCGTCTGGGTGGGCAACGCCGACAACGATATGATGAGGGGCGCGACGGGCGTGACGGGCGC
>JAFGNI010000576.1 GCA_016927095.1 Anaerolineae bacterium
GCCCATGGTATCACCTCGTGGCAGATTGTCCTGGCTATCCCTATTCTACCGCATCCCTCTTCCCGATTTCAGATGCGTACGCCCTGATCTGCGCTGCGATGCGATTGCCGGGCTGATGGTTTATGGTATAATGCACATTCGTTGCCGCTTGCTGGCAGCTTCATTATGAGAAGGCTTCGGGGAGAGGAAACAAAGACATGAACCTGGTCGAGTCACTAGAACGCCAGATGGTACGACCGGACGCACCCGAGATCAGCGTCGGGGATACCGTCCGCCTCCACATCCGCATTGTTGAGGGCGAGCGCGAGCGCGTTCAGCCCTTCCAAGGTATCGTCATCCGGATGCGCAAGGGCACAGGTATAAACGGGACGCTCACGGTGCGCCGCATTGCTTCCCACGGCATCGGCGTCGAGCGCACATTCCTGATCAATTCCCCCCGTATTGAGCGGGTGGAGGTCCTGCGCCACGCCAAGGTCCGCCGGGCACAGCTCTACTACCTGCGCGATCGTCGCGGCCGGGCTGCCCGCTTGAAGGAACGCCGCTAGGAGCTCATCCCTGGCACAACAGGTCAGACCCTTGATCGGCATAACCGGGCGGAAAGACACTTCCGCCCGGTTACTTAATGCCCCAATGCACTCCGTGGGGGTCACCTACACGCGCGCCGTTCACCAGGCGGGCGGCACGCCGCTCATCATCCCCCCGTTGACACAGGATGTGGACTGGCCCGGACTTCTGGGACATCTCGACGGGCTCTTGCTCAGTGGTGGCGAGGACATCGCGCCCTCCTACTATGGACAGGAGCTGGAACCGTGGACCGGACGGGTTGATGCCGAGCGTGACCGCTCCGAACTGGGTCTTGTGCGGGCCTGGCTAGAGCTGGGCAAACCGCTCTTGGCGATCTGCCGGGGGCATCAGGTGCTCAACGTCGCACTGGGTGGCACACTCCTGCAGGACATTGCCAGTCAGATTCCCGATGCCTTGGATCATGCCTACACTCCGGCCCGCCCCATGGAGCATGACGTGCACACCGTCGATCTCAACCCGGAGAGCCGTCTGGCTGGGATCCTGCACGGCGCACATTTCGCCGTCAACAGCGCGCACCACCAAGCGGTCAGCGAGCCGGGTGAGGGCCTCAGCGTCGTCGGCAGGGCGCCGGATGGCGTCGTCGAAGCTATGGAGCTGCCGGACCATCCTTTCTGTCTCAGCGTGCAATGGCATCCCGAGGCGATGCTCAGGCGCTCCGAGACGATGCGCCCGCTCTTCAGCGCTTTTGTGGCAGCCGCAGGCTCAGCGCAATAGCTGCGACAATATCAAACCGGCGGGGAGCTAAGTCCCCGCCGGTTTGTGCTGTCTCAACGTGTCGGCTGGCCTTAGGCTGCCTCGAAAGACTCCTCGCCAGTCTGTAGCGTGATGGGCCGCCCTTGCTTGAAGGACTCCAGCTGCTCCTCAAGCTCGTGCCGGCGCGACTCCGCGGCTACCTTTCCCTCCTCGACCAAGCGATCGACGCCCTCCCGGATCCTCACCTGAAGCTCAGACCCAGACTCGGGGGCAAAGAGCAATGACAGCATGCCACCAGTCCAGACGCCAGCCAAAAACCCGGCAAGAAAAACGAAGAACTTGCGCATCTTTCACCTCCCTTGTGACACTGACATCTCCATTATACGGCACAGCAAGCTCAATGCAATCACGGTGCGGTTAACGTCGCGGTCGGGGTTGCGGTCATCGTCAGCACGCCGGTCGCCGTGACTGTCGCAGTGATGGTGAGCGTGGGCGTCAGCCCGAGCGTCATCGTCGGTGCCGGCGTGGCGCCCGGATCATCCTCCTCCTCCGCGACCTCTTCTTCCTGCAAGATCAGATGGCGCGAGACCCAGCCCGTTCCCTCCGCGGGGGGACAAGGCTCCACCTGAAGGGTCCGGATCGGAATCCCATGGGGACTATCCACATAGAGGTTGTAGGAGCGGCCCGGCACTACCTCGAAGTCAGCATAGCCCAGCCCCTTCTCCGGCTGGAATCCCGTGATCGCCCGATCAGCCCCCTCGCTCCAGATCAACCAAACCTCTCGCATGGGCAATTCGACGATCTCCTGTTGTTCCCGACCGCGCACCTCAACCGTTCGCGATAGGGTCAGCGACACGGCGATAAAGGGCGCCGGATCGCAAGTGAGCGTCTGCGAGATGACGCGCAGCGGGACGGCATCGGTGATAGGCGCTGATGCCGTCATCGTGGGCGTGAGCGTGGGACGAGGGGTAGCCGTAGGCAGCCGCATGGGTGCGGTGGTCGACGTGGCAACCGGGCGCGTCGCCGTGGGCTCGGGCAGCGGCGTCGCCACAATTTCTGGTGGAGAGCCATCCTGGACGTAGATCGACACAGCGGGCGAGGAAGCGCCGTAGGCCGCGGCAAGTTCGGCCAGTCGCTGCAGAACGGTCGCCGAGCGTCCACCGGCTATGGCCTGTTCGAGGACGTCAGAGGCAGCCACGCGCACTTCAGCCGGTGCCAAGTCCACCAAACGCGTCTGCGTGCGCTGCCAATCCCCCTCCAGGGCGTAGGACCAGGCAACCATACGGGCCCAGTCCTGGCGATAGGCGGCGTCCATCATCGGCGGATAGGTATCGTAGTACTCCAACGGCACGACAAACCAGGTGACGATGAGCCCGCCAACCAGGCCCAGCAGAAACCCTACCACAACGACGCCCCACAGCTTCATTCGCCCGCCCCCTGGAGATAGGGCTGCATCACCGGGGTCTCCACCGCCAGGGCCTGCGCCAACAGTGCCAGCGGTTGGATCAGCGCCTCGCTGCGCCCGTCAGCGATCCACGTCTCAACGAGCGTCACCAGGGGCTCAGTGAAGGGCTCCTGCTCCAGCGCGCGGAGGCGACGCTCCGCCGCGGCCAGATCGCCATCGGCCCGGTAGGTCTGCGCCACAAGCCGCACATACTCGGCCTGATAGTCGGCTCGCATCGAGCTGGGCGCGATCTCCGGCTGTTGGATAGGAAAGAGCACCCAGCCGATGAGCATGGCCAAGCCAATGCCCAAGGCCACACCACCCAGGAATCCGGCAAGTCGTCGTATCATCGGGGCCCATCATACATCGGAAGATGAAGAGGACAACAACAGACGCAAGATGGGAGCTGGGAAGCAGCGCGCGCTTAAGGGGTGTAGTGAAGGACCGGCAGGAACAGCAGAAAGGGGCGCGTCAGTGTGATGTTGAGGGTGGTGGTGAGTCCCGCCGAGACGACAACCCCTGCGTAGGTTTGAGATGGGAAGAGAGGGTGAGTCACCGTCAGCGTGTAGGTGCCTGACAACGGCTCGACCCGATAGAGACCATGAGCGTCGGTGGCATCTTGCCAGACATAGAACGCATCCCGAGCAGCAGAGATCCGAACATCTGTCAATGCCTGGTTATGCTGATCGACGGTCATCCCAGCAATGGCCCCGGGTCCCTCCAATGCGCCACGCACCGCATCCAGAGCCTCCAGACGTCCCCATCCATAGACGGAGTTGGGGATAGCATTGAAGGCATCTCCACACTGGGTAGACGTGTATGGCTCTGTGTTCGAAGTCAGCAATGCCTCTAGGGTCGTCACCTGTCCTCGTAAGGCAGGACCTGCCGATAATGCCAGCGCAGCGACGCCGACCACGTGTGGCGCCGCCATCGACGTGCCGCTCTTGACGCCATACCCACCGCCGGGAAGGGCCGAGGTCACACCGACGCCGGGCGCCACGATGTCC
>JAFGNI010000577.1 GCA_016927095.1 Anaerolineae bacterium
GCCCTCCTCGCCGGCCTGCACCACGACCTCGTCGCCGCCGCCAAAGCGCACGAGGGCGCGATTGCCGGCCTCCTTGGGCGGGGTGGTGTCGTGCCAGCCCACCGGTTCGGTGGGGACGGCGAGGGGCTCCGATGCGTCGCAGAAGCTGCTGGTGCCTGCGAAGACGTAGGCAAAGGCGTTCCGTGCCACCTCAACCGGCAGGGCTTTCCGGATGCGCGACGGTATGGAGACATCCAGATAGATGGGGTCTGCCGCTACGCCGTCGACGGGACCCGACGTGTCCCGGTAGCGCCCGCAGACCACGCGGACCTCGGTCCCGTCGTCGTCTGTGACGATGGGTATTTCGGATGCTGTCACACCTTGGTAGCGCGGTGCCATCATCTTGAGCTTCGCCGGGAGGTTGGCCCAGAGCTGGAAGCCGTGCATCCGCCCCGCAGCGTCGCCCTTGGGCATCTCCTGGTGGATGATGCCCTTGCCCGCCGTCATCCACTGGACGTCGCCGGGCCCGATCACGCCGCTGTTGCCGATGCTGTCGCCGTGTTCCACGGTGCCAGCCAACACGTAAGTGATGGTCTCGATGCCGCGGTGGGGGTGCCACGGGAAGCCCTTCAGGTAGTCCTCCGGGATGTCGTTCCGGAAGTCGTCCAGCAAGAGGAAGGGGTCGTAGGCGCTGGTATCGCCGAAACCGAAGGCGCGGTGCAGGTGGACGCCGGCACCCTCGAGGGTCGGCTTGGCCTTGGTCAGTTTGGAAACGGGTCGGATTGTCATTGTGCGCTCCTTTGGAACCACGAATCTCACCAATGTCACGAAGGGTGCTAACCGGGAATCCTCGCGAATCGGGACGGTATCATATGGCTCTCACCTGGTCACAGCGTCCATGCGACAAGGTCCTCAGCCAGGTGGGCGCGGCGGAGGCGCCGGTGCTGGCACAGCCACCGCAGGTCCTGCGCGCTGTCGTACATAAGCTGCCAATGGTAGTAGTTGGTGTACTCCAGTCCGGCGAAGAGGGCCAGCAAGGTCGCCCAGAAGGGCTCCCATCCCCGCGACCGGCCTGCCGCGACCGCCACGGCCGCCAGGACGGGGTACAGGGCCAACAGGACGACGTTGATCCGCCGGAAGGCCGCATAGCGTGGACCAAACCAAGCCGGCAGACTTCCGGCGTCGCCTTGGACGATTCGCAGCTTGAGATGCCAGTAGGTGCCACCTTGCAGGAGGATGAAGCAGATCATCCCCATCGTGTAGGCGTACAGGGCCCAGGTCGGCACGTCAGAGATGACCAGTCCCAGGGCCAGGACCGCCGGCAGAAAGAGCACGTTGAAGAACTCACCGTTGCGCAGATAGCGCAGGCGTCGGAGCAGGGCGGTACGGGTCATGGGCGACTCCTCTGTTCGGTATGCGTCCCTATCTTACGTAAGACTGATCCCGAGACAAGGCCCGAGCAAGCTGCTTGGGATTCGTGCGAACTGAGGTGATCGGAGTCCCTCGGGGCTGCGGGTTACTGTCGTGTTCGCTCATCACGCGGTGGTCACGCGCCTGACGGCTATCCTGAAAGGTGAAGCAGACGGTCAGCGGCGCAGCGCGTGGTCCAGAGTGGTAGAGCGGAGCAAAGATGAGGGAGCCCAGAGAGCGGTACCTGTCCTATCTCCTGCGCCTCTGGCAGGTGTGGGACGAAGAGGGCCCCACGTGGCGGGCCTCCCTCGAGAGCACCGCGACGGGCGACCGCCAGGGCTTTGTCAGTCTCGACGGGCTGTTTGGCTTTCTGCGCCGTTTGACTGACGAGATCGAGGCATTCAATCGGAGAAAGGGGAATCGGCGATGAACAGGAGGTTGGGTGGCGTATGTGTTTGGGGATGTACAACAGTGGCTCTGCTCCTGTTGGGTTGTGGCTCCGCGGGAAAGGGAGAGCTGGCAGCGCTGAAAGCGCAGGCCGACCAAGTGAAAAGCAACAAGGAGGTGGTTCATACATTCCTGGGCCTGTTCATGTCGGGGGATTGGGATGACTTTGACCAGGTCATCGCGGCGGACTGTGTGCTCCACGAGCCGGGTGGCGTGGACATCGTGGGGCTGGAGGCGATGAAGGCCCTGTGGGCAGAGGCGTATGCGCCGCTCACAAACATCGCCGCCGAGACCCACGCTGAGGTCAGTGAGGGCGAGTTCCTCACGGACATGCTGACGATGCAAGCCACGTACGAGGGTGAGTACGTAGGCCGGCAGGTCTCGGGGGTGCCGGTGACCTTCAACCAGGCGGAGACGATGCGCATTGTCGATGGCAAGATCGTGGAGTGGTGGGTGGTATTCGATCGTCTGTGGCTGTCGGAGCAGCTTGGATTCGAGCTGCAACCGAAGTAGAATGGGGATAGGGGCAGCATCCCCTGCCTGGTCCGCCAGGCTTGGGATGCTGGTTCCCTGTCTTGTTGGTGTGTGCCCGACTCACGAACATGGAGGCGAGAAGCCTATGAACGAGCCAGATGCGGTCGAAAGCAACACACAGGTCCTTCAGACCTTTCTCGAGCTGTTCATCTCAGGGCAGTGGGATCGCTTCGATCGGGTGATTGCTACGGATTGCGTGCTTCACGAAGCGGGCGGTCTGGACATCGTCGGCCTCGAGGACATGAAGGCGCTCTGGCGCGAGGACTATGCCCCCCTGAAGGACATGAGCGCCATGGACCTGGCCATGGCCAGTGAGGGCGACACCCTCATGACGCTCTACACGATGAAAGCCAACTATGAGGGTAGCTATAGAGGGCAGCAGATCTCCGGTGTGCCGGTGGTGTTCAACCAGGCGGAAGCCATGCGCATCGTCAACGGCAAGATCGTAGAATGGTGGGTGGTGTACGACGCTGAGTGGCTGGCGAACCAGCTGGGATTCGAGATCAAGCCGAAGTAGGCGTCGTGGTAAGGAAGCGGTACGCGCGTTCGACGAACCGATCGTGTAGGTCCTGATCTGTCACGCTGTCCGCCAGCTCCTGAACGGCGTCGCGCGCCAGTCCAAAATGCACGTCGGCCTCCGATGCGCGGCCCAACTTGCGGCAGAGGTGTCCCAGGCCGGCGTGTATGCGCCACAGAAGGAACCGTGCACCCACTGCTTGGGCGGTCGCCAGAGCGGTGTGGAGCAGAGCGTGCGCCTCGTCAGAGTGCCCCAAAGCATCCAGCGCTGCGGCCTTGAGCTGCCAGAGGAAGGGGTTCATGCTTCCCGGCGCTGCACCGGGGATGGACGCGACAAGACGTTCCACGATATTCAGAGCCAAGGACGGGTTGCCCTGAGACAGGGCCAGCTCCGCTTGCCTGGCCCAACACGTGCGCCTGTGGATGGTGTTCATGGGTGCCTGCGGCGATAGCACATGCTCCAGACAGGATTCCGCCATGGCCAGCTTCTCGTGGTTAGCCCGCTGCGCGGTGGAGACGAGAATGACGTCCTGGCAGCAAGTCAGCGCCAGGCCCGCGGTGGCGTGGTGGATCCAGTGTTTGGACCGCAGTTCCGCCGCAAGCGCCAAGGCCTGCTCAAGTTCCTCGCGTGCCAGCTCAGAAGCGAACAACTCAGCATAGAGCGTCCCCAGAATTGAGCGGCTGGCCACGATCCACTCACCGTGGCCGATCTCGGTGGCCACGCTCAGGGCGCTTCGGACGGCGTCGAGTGCCTCTCCGAACTCCCCATACCCTGCGGCCAAGAGACTGAGAGCCCAGAGCGCCCATGCCTCAGCCGCCGGCGAGTTCGTCGCACGCGCGATCTGAAGTGCTTCGTCCAAATCGCCTCGCGCGGCGTCCCGTCCTTCGGGGAATAGCTGCGTGCAAGACATGAAAGCGCCACCGCGGGCCAAGCCGCGACCCGTCAGGCTCGATGTGAGAGCGGCGTGGTCTCCCAGGCTTCTGAAGAGTTCAATAGACTGATCGTAGTACCCAATGGCAGTGGTGGGGTCACCCCCTATCATGTGGGCGATAGCCAGATCGTCCAGTGTGTGGGCTATAGCCACAGGATCCCCAAGACGCTCGAAGATCGCCAGAGCTTGTCGATGGTGCTCTATCGCCGTGGCCGGGTCTTCAGCGTTCAGCCACCAGTTGCCGACCCAGTTCATGCTGTCGCCCAGCAGCTCTGGGTCGTCGATCCCGCCGGCTAGTTCCAGTACCTGATCGAGTAGAACACGGCTTCGGCCATAGTCGCGCGTTGTCCATAGCCCTGCAAGGTCGAGCAGGGCGCGCCAGGTGACGCGGGGCGCTTCGGCGCGTTGCCCCAGCCACAGGCACGTCTCGAAGTCAGCACGGGCCTTGTCGAACTGGCCCAGCGCTTCATGCACCGAACCGCGCTCTCGATGAAGAGCGGCGAGCTCGGCGGAGTTCAGCGTGACCCTTTGGGCAAGGTCAATGGCTTGTGAGTACTGCGCAATGGCCGTCTCTCGAGCATAGGCGCGATCGGCGTTCCGAGCTGCAAGGACGCCGTAGGTGAAGGCTTGCTCGTTATCACCGGCCCTGCTGAAGTGGTGGGCCAGTTGCACAGCGATTTGGTCAGTCTGCCCATCGTACAGGCGCATCAAGGCCTCTGCCACCTGCCTGTGCATAAGCCGCCGCTCGCCGGCGCTGAGTCGGTGGTAGAGGTAGGTCTGGACCAAGATGTGGCTGAACTGGTAGCGAGCTGTCCATTGGACACCGACATA
>JAFGNI010000090.1 GCA_016927095.1 Anaerolineae bacterium
CAGGGTGATGGTCACCTCGTGCTGGAAGGGGTTCTGCACCGGGAAGATGAGGGTGTGGGGCACGTTGGGGCGCAGTGGCTCGTCGACATCCAGGTTGCGTTGGCTGCGCTGGGTCGCGTAGCCCTCGGCGATCAGCTCGACCTGCAGGCAGACATTGCCGCCGATCGGCGGAACCCAGTAGATGCACTCCCTGACCACGCTGTAGGCGGGAAGGTGGACGCTTCGCAGGCCGTTGATGGGCGTGAAAGGCAGCCCGATGCCGAAGTGAGCCCAGTAGAATCGCACACCCACGTCAGCGGGTGACGGCGTCGGGTTGCGCAGTTCCACGCAGAGCTCGGTCGGCTCACCGGCACGGGGCGGATAAGGATGCACGGTGATCTCGCGCTCGGCGTAGGGGGGATCGGGGGCCACGTGCAGGCGCACAGGCGGGCGGAAGATCTTGCGGAAGCCGCCGATCAGCTCATCGCCCACGAAGGCCTCGACGTCGACGATCGGTGCCCCATCCTCGGGCAGGTCCTCCGGCGGCGTGACCGCCAGGGTCACCTCCCGCACCTCCCCCGGCTCCATATCAGGTAGCACGTCCGGTACAAGTTCCAGCCCCCACCCCGGGAGGTGGGGCACCAGGCCCAGCGTGAGCGTCGCCTCGCCCTCAAGCGGGTTGCGGACGGGGAAGGTCCGCTCGTGGGGCGTGTTCGGAACAAGGGGCTCGTCCACGTCGACGTTCCGCTGGCTGATCAGATAGGGGATGTCCTCGTCGAGGAGCCGCACCTCGATGCACCAGTGGCCCTCGTCAGGCGGCACCCAGACGGTGCAGCCCTCGGCGTGACCGCCGGCGGGCACCGGGACCTCTGCCAGCCCGACCGGCTCGAAGAGCATGCCGATGCCGAAGGGCGCCACAGCGAACTCGATGATGGCGGGATGGTCGCTGTCAAGATCCCGGTTCACGACCTCGGCACAGAGCTCGGTGGGCCGGCGCGCGACGGGCGGCTCGGGATGAACAGCGATCTCTCCCTGGGCGTACCAGGGCCACGGGCCCGCGGGGAAGGTGATCGGGCGCTGGCGGACCGGCACGAACCGGACCCGCGATTCGTCGCCCACCTCGAGGACCTCCTCCAGCACCGTCCAGTCCCAGTCGCCGGGCTCAACGTGGAAGACCTTGGTCAGCAGCGCCTCGCCGGGCTGAGGCGGCACAGCCCACGCCACATGGCCCGGCGCCTGGTTTAGCTCACCCGTGGTGGTGTTTACCTCGACCAGCGACAGGCGCTCGGGATCCCACGTCTCCGTGAGCAGGAACTCACCTGAACTCAGGACGACGTCCTGCACCACGAAGGTATCACTGGCGACCGCCGTCACCACGAGATCCGGCTGCCACGGCTCACCGTTGACGGTCTTCTCCCAGACGATCTCCTGGACGGGCGTCTGCACGTCGAAGGTGGCCGTCGCCTGGTCGCGCACGACATCGACATGGTCGGCAATGCCGCTCCAGACCTGTAACGTCGGCGGCAGAGGCGGCGTCTCAGTCACGGCGATGGCGATGAGGATCTCGCCAGAGGTACCGCCGGCGAGATCACCGACGTTCCACCGCGCGCTGAGCCCCCCGGGAGCGGTCTCATCCGGCGCCGGATCGGCCCAAGCAAGGGGAGCCTCGTTCGGGAAGGTAGCGCGGACGGAGACGCCGTTCTCGTAACCGCCTGTGTTGCCGTAGCTGAGGGCCAGCGTCACCACGTCGCCGGGCCAGACGTCGGCGCCGCCGCTCGCCGCGATCCAGAGCGCCGGCGGGATCTTGTTGACGGTGATCCGCCGCACCGTATCCTGCTGCCCGAGAACAGAGACGGTCTCGGTCAGCACGGTCGTCGTCCATATACTGGGCTCGACGTGGAACCACTTGGTCATCGTGTAGACCTGGGCATCCCCCTCAGGCAGCTGCCAGGTGACGCGACCGATCTCGACGGTGTGGGCCGATCCGCCTGGCGCGATCTGGACGTCGAGCAGCTTGAGCCGGCCCGGGGTCCACGTCTCAACCAGCGTGCTGCCCTCATTGGGCAGCGTCGTCACCACGTTGACGACCTTGAGGGTGTCGGAGGTCTCGGTGGTGACCTGCATGCCGGTCTGCCACGGGACATCGTTCACCCACGTTTGCCAGTTGACGTCGGCCTGCGGGGCAGGGCGCTCCGCGGCGCCAGGGCCGGAGGACAGCGGCTGCGCAGCCACCAAGGCTGCAGCCAAGAGAGAGACGGCAAGGAAGACAACGAAAACCAACGCGGCACGCGTGCCGGACCTACCCATGGGGACCTCCTTAGCCGGCGCGATCATTGAACGCCCGCCGGCAGGCGGCTAGGGCATGAACGGGCGAGGCCAGGGCGTGCGAGGGGTGAGACAGGGGCAGCAGGTGGCGCTCCTCCCAGCTCCATTATACGCGACGCGGCGAGGGAGCACAAGAGCATCCACAGATTGAGAACAACAGGAGAAAGCAGACAGGAGTAAGGAGTAAGGAGCAAGGAGCAAGGAGTAAGGAGTAAGGCACAGCGGACGTACCGCCAGATCACGTACAGTTCTCTGCTTCTTACTCCTATCTGCTTTCTGCTGTTGTACCCAATCCGCGTAAACTGTGCAATCTGTGGATGCTTTCAGCCGCGCCAGTCGTTGAGCCACCGGAGTTGGGCAGGCCAGTCTTGGGCTTGGGTCTCGGTGAGGACGCGGTCAAGGGCGGCAATGAGGGCGGAGAGGGTCCAGCTGGATTGGGCTGCGAGAATGATGCCGCCGTGGCGAGGATAGCGGTCCGCGAGGACGACGAAGTCACGGATGTTGTAGGTGAAGATGCAGCGACCGTGAGCCGTGGCGCCCAGGAGCTGCTGCTGATCGGTGGCGTCGCTCGCGACCCAATCGATAGGCGTGCGCGTCACGTCGTGGCCGCGCTCGAGCAGCGCGCGATGCAGCGACTTGCTGGACGCATCGGCGTCCAGATGCAGACGCGGCCTAGCCAACTTTGGGCTCCAGCGCCTTTTCTGTCGCGATCGCCCGGTCGATCTCCTCGCGATGCGCCTGGTAGAAAGCCAGAACCGCTTCCACGGTCTCGGGGAGCAGATCGTACTCCTCCGCGATAGCCTCGGGCGTCATCGCCCAAGCGGTTGCGGCGAGGGCGATGGTCTGCACACGCACCCCGGTACCTCGAACTACGGGCGTGGGGACGCCAGCTGCGCCCCGCCGGTAGGTCACCTGCGGGAACAGCGGGTCATCCAGTGTTTCGCGCAACGCCCCCACTTTCTCGGCGACCGCCCACATGATGAACTGGTTCAGCGAGACGCCCTCCCGCTCAGCCCAAGTCTCGGCCTCCTCCTTGAGCGACACCGGCAAGTTCAGTGGATAGCGCGCCATAGGCTACCTCCTTATGGATCAGCAATGATATCATATACGATATCGCGGGTGATGTCAAGATCTCACAGCAATCAGCTGACGGCTGTCAGCAGTCAGCAGTCTGCGATCAGCAGGAGAAAGAAGTAGGGAGTAAGGAGACCTATGGCGTAGCCACGCCGGCGGTACTTCTTACTTCCTACTGCTTACTTCTATACGCTTACTCCTGTCCTCAGAAGCGTTCGAACTCCGTCCTGAGGATGAGCTCATCCTGCATCTCGGGGCTGAGACGCGTGAAGTAGTCGGCGTAGCCGCCGATGCGGACGATGAGGTCGCGGTAGGATTCGGGGTCGGCGCGGGCAGCCTTGAGGGTAGCGCCATCCACGACGTTGACCTGGACCTCGAAACCCCCGCGGCGGAGGTAGGTGAGCAGCAAGGCTTTGAGCCCGTCGAAGCCTTCCTCCGACCGGAAGAGGGAGCTGTTGAACTTGAGGTTGTAGGCGAGCCCACCCATCATGCGGCTGTGATCCCAGCCGGTGACGGAGAGCACCGC
>JAFGNI010000091.1 GCA_016927095.1 Anaerolineae bacterium
AGCCAGCTCACCGATCAGATCCCGACCAGCCGGGCTCCGGACGCTGGTGTAGTCCGACTCCGCGCTGTCGAAGAGGCAGAAGCTGTCATGATGGCGTGAGGTGATCGTCACGTACCGCATGCCGGCGTCCAAGACGAGGTCCGTGATGAAGTCCGCGTCAAAGGCTTCAGCCGTGAACTGCGCCTGCAGCTGCTCGTACTCCGCCAAGGGGATGGCCTCGCGGTACATCACCCACTCGTGGCGGCCCAGGATGCTATAGAGTCCGTAGTGCATAAAAAGCCCAAACTTCGCGTCGGCAAACCAGGCGCGGGCAGCTGCCCGTGGATCGCGCTGGTAGAGATCCGAATAGTCCGCCAGATATGGTGGGACACTGGATGGCATTCTGCTATCTCCTTGAGGTCTCTGAGCTCTGCTGCTCAACTCGGAGGCTATGGGACCAGAACCCTTAAAGGTCTGAACCCGTAGCCGATAGGTAGATGCTCTGCTGCTCGAAGATCAGGTTGAAGCCGAGGCTGGCGGCGATGCTGCGGGAGCCTACGTTGTCGACGCGACACCGGTACTGCGCAATGACGTCGTGGTCGATGCACCACCGGCAGAGTGCGGTGACGGCGGCCTTGCCCAGGCTCTTACGCCGAAAAGCCGGGTGCGTTAACACGCCGATGTCCATAAAGCCCGTCAGCCGGAAGCCCGTCGCGACGGCAGCCAGGGCTGAGCCCTGGAAACACCCGAAGCCGATCTCATCCTCGACCGAGACTTCACCTTCGTCCACCTCTTCGGGCAGGCACGCCGCTTGCAGGGCCGCCAGGGCGGCAGCATCCGCCGTGCTGAGCGTGCGGATCTCAAAGCCAGGCGGTGCCTCGACGGGATGCAGATCCGCGGGGTAGAGATAGGTCAACACGTTGTCCTCAACCTTGCCGATCTGCCGGACCTCGATTACCGGGGTGAGGTGCGCTGCTTTCAGGGCAACCGGTGTGGTTTGGGCCGCGAGTGCTACTTCGACCGTCTCGCTCAGCGCCGGATCCAACCGCGCGAAGGCCCGTCGGCCAATCACCCAGACGTGAACGGCGCCCGAGCCCGCAAACCCTGCCTCAGGCAAGACCACAGTGCCCGCTTGGTGGAGCGCCGTTATCTCGCAACCAAAGTGATCCGCCCACTTCTGATAGACTGCAACCTCAAAGGCCTCGCGCTCCGCCTCACGTTTCATCGGTATCCTCGAGTCCTGGGACGATGGCGTTGTGTGCTTTCAGCAGACTCCGAATCTCCGCGATGGGCACATCCCGGGACGGCTTCTCGAGCTTGACGCCCAACGCCGCTGCGGCGCCGGCAGCCTGGCCCATGGCCATGCACGATGCCTCGACACGCAGCGCCGAGTTCGCCAATCGGTCGCTGGCGACGGAACGGCCCGCCACCAGCAGCCGCTCGCTGCCTCTGGGGATCAGGGCGCCCAGCGGCACCGTGGGCACGCGCCCGGCGGGCGCGAATTCGTGCTCGACGCCGTGCTCCGTGTGTACGTCGATGAAGTAGAGGCTGTAGCAGACGGCATCGTCGAAGACGCGGCCCGACATATAGTCGTCGTATGTGATGGTGGCCTCGCCCACAATCCGGTACGTCTCCCGGATCGCAGCCATCGTGGTGAGCTGCTCCAAAGTCGCCCGCTCACAACCGGGCAGACCGCGGATAAAGCGCAACAACCTGAGAGCAGCGCGACGTCCTTCGATGTTGGCGGCGCTCTGCGTGATGGAGGTGGTGGAATCGGCGCCGAAGATGTGCTGCTGGTTAGTGCCGCCATTGCGCAGGAAGTCGACAAAGAGCCGGTCTTCCGCGAGCCAGAAGTCGCCAGGCTGGAGGCGACCCTCACGCATCGCCGCCTCGAAACGCTCCTGGACCACCTCGACATCGAGGTCGTGGACGTCATATCCGCCGAACCTGAATATCAGGGTCCCCGGTTGGCGGACATCCCCGCGCTCCCGAGGGAGACCCAGCATTCCCACGATGTCGGCATCGCCGGTGCAGTCGATGATCTCACGCGCGAGCGTCTTCCGCACGAGTCCCTTTCCCACGCTCCGGACCGTCCACACCTCTTCGCCTTGTACGACGTCCGCGAGGATCTCGTGGTAGTGCAGGTCGACGCCGGCCTCCAGACAGGCCTCCTCAGCGATCAACGCGTAGACGGCTGGGTTGATCGGGATATGGTAGCTGGGTCGTTGATCGTTCCGGTGGCTGAAGTCGGGCCAGGGCGTGTTGTCCAGCGCCTTCGTCTTGAGCACCAGCTCCCACCCGATCCCGGCGATGATCTGGCGGTCCGGGCTGTAGAAATAGGCCGGCGCGCTCACCCCGCCGGTGGTCATCGTCCCGCCCAACTGACCGTTCATCTCGATGATGGCTGTCCGGGCGCCCGCCCGGGCCGCTTGCAGGGCCGCGATCGTGCCTGCCGTGCCACCGCCGACAACCAGAACGTCGACGTCACTATAGTGAGATTCCATAGCTTATCCTTTAGGTCCGCTTGACACCGTCAGCTGATCGAAGACACGCAGCGCTCAGTCTTGCTCGGACATATGTGCAGCAATGATACCAAGGATTTCCTTTCCGTACGACGCCAGCCGCTTGGGCCCGATCCCGTTGACGCCTAGCAGGGCCTCCGGTGTCCGGGGTCTCTCGGTGGCGATGCCCTTGAGTTGGCTGTTGTGGAGGATCACGTAAGCCGGAACCTTGGTCTCGCGGGCCTTCTCCGTGCGCCATGCGCGAAGTTTGTCGTAGAGGGCCTCATCCATCTCCTTCGGGGCTATCGCGATGAACGCGGTTTGTCCCATACCTTGCGTCTGGCGCTTGGGCGCGATGCGTGTCAGGCTGTCCGGTGTCCTCAACACCGCATGGCCTGACGGTGTCAGATCCAGGACGGTGCCGCCGTTATCAAGCTCTCGGGGGGCCAGGAAACCTGCCTGCTCCAGCCGGTCGATCAGATCCTCGATCGCCGTTCGCGATCGAAACGAGAGGCTGCCATAGCCCGGGTACCCTTGGGCCTTGGCCGGCGCCTTGGGGTTTCCCTGGAGGATGAGGACGAGGTTGTACCGTCCCCAGCTCCACGGTGCGCGCGCGGCGCAGTTCAGTATCGCCGCCAGCTGTTCGTGCTCCTCCGGCGTGTCGGTCTGTTCGTCCGGTGCGATGGCCACGCAGTTGTCACAGGCGTTGCAGTGGTCGATGCGGCGTCCGCCGAGATAGGCGTTGAGGTGTCCGTGGCGGCACCGGCGCGTGCGGGCGTATCCTACGATTTCGGCGATGCGCTGCACCTGGATGGTCTCGAATCGATCAAGCCACCGGCTGATGCGGTCCGCGACGTCGTCGGGTGGCTCCGCCTGCGCAATCAGCATGTCCCGGCCCGAGAAGCGTGTGTCCAGGTAGCCCTTGTCTGACCAGCGCAGAATCAGCTCCTCGATATCGCCTGGGGGGCACCCGACCTGTTCCGCCACGTTGATCAGGTCGACGCGGGTCCACTGCCCTGACTGGAGCCGTCCGGCAGCGTAGAACGCTTGAAGGCGGTCGTCGTCCGCGTCCTGACGTCGTCTCGACGGGCACAGCCGGATCAAGGCAGCCCGGGGAATGTCGGGGCCGCGCTCGATCAAGCCGTTCTCCTCAAGGATGCTCAGGGCAACGCGGACCTCCGTCCCGTCGGCATGGAGCTCCCGCTCCAGGTCACCGGAGGCGATCCCAGTGGCCTTCGCGCCGTTCAGGTGGCGCAGCACGGCAGCATAGACGTTGCGCAGGAAGTCCACGTGGGGAAGGCTTTGGTGCATCCGGCGTGTGAGCGTGCCCCGATCTGCCGAGGAGAACATCAACAGGCAACGAGCGGGTGCGCCATCCCGCCCGGCGCGCCCGGCCTCCTGATAATACGATTCGAGGGAGGCCGGCGGCGTGTAGTGCACTACGAAGCGGATGTCCGGCTTGTCGATGCCCATGCCGAAGGCGATAGTCGCCACGATGACGCGGGTCTTGCCGGTCATGAAGTCGTCCTGGACGCCGTCGCGGTTGCTGATGCCGGCATGGTAGTGTGCCGCATCGACGCCTTGCTGTCTCAAGACCTCGGCGAGTCGCTCGCATCGGGCTCGCGTGTCGGCATAGACGATGCCACTGCCCTCTGTGTTCTGGCAGAAACCGATCAGACGGTAGAGCTTCTCGTCTTGGTTCGACGCAGAGAAGACTTCCAGTCGGAGGTTGGGCCGTGTCAGATCTCCCGTGACCACCGCCATGGGCTGGTCCGGGCTCAGATGCTGAACGATATCCCGGCGCACGCGCGGTGGTGCCGTCGCCGTCAGCGCCAGGATCGGGGGACCACCCAGGGCCTGCCAGGCTGCTCGGATTTTTAGGTAGTCTGGACGGAAGTCGTGTCCCCAGACACTCACGCAATGGGCTTCGTCCACCACCAGCCGGTTCACCCCGGCCCGCCGGAGCGCGTGCAGGAAAGCCGGCTGCCGCAGGCGCTCAGGTGCTGCATAGAGCAGCCGGTAGTCGCCCTTGACCGCGCGATCGAGCCGCTCTCGCAAGACATCGCCGTCCAGGGTGCTGTTGATGGTCGTGGCCTTGCTCTGCAGTCGCTCTGGGAGGGAGTCGACTTGGTCCTTCATCAGCGCAATCAGCGGCGAGACCACGAGCGTCAGCCCACTATCTGAGAGGAATGCGGGAACCTGGTAGCAGAGCGACTTGCCACCACCGGTGGGCAGTACCGTCAGCGCGTTCCCACCCCTCAGGACGCAGGCCATGGTCTCCAACTGACCGGGCAGCAGGTCGGTGAAGCCGAAGATGTCTCGCACGGCTTCCGAGACCGTCCGATGTTCCACATCGGTGGCTTCGATCCGCAGTTCCTTGGGTTCCCGTCCCGCCTCAGGCCGGGTGCCCGCCTGGGCCGGCAGCGCCCCTTCCAAGTCTGACACAGTTTCGCCTTCAGTAGCTGGCCCCGCGGCGCGCAGCACGTCCTGTAGCGCCTGGACCTCAGCCTCGTACCGTTGCCGGATCGCTTCATCCAGCTCCGCGACGTGGGTCGCTTCTGAGCTCGCGACGAAGTACGCCCTGAGGGTGCGCAGGTAGGTCACCGGCAGGTCGGCGAGATGCTCTACCGATTCCAGCAGCCGGACGGCGTATCCGCTCGCGGTGACCCAGTCCTCTCGCGCCTGGTAAGCCTTGAGCATGCCCAGCAGGTAGCCACGCCCGACGGCGCCTATCTCGCTCGCGCGCTGGTAGGCCGCCAGCGCCGCCTGCACGTTGCCCTCGACAAGCGCAAGCTCGCCGGCAATGTACCAGGTCTTTGCCTGATCCGGCGCTTCGGACTGGAGAGCCTGGGCGATCTCCGCAGCGCTCTTCGTGTCACCTGCCTCCAGATAGACCCGCGCGAGCAGCGATTGAGCGCTGGCGCTCCACCGGATGTCAAGCCGCTGCTGCATCAGCTCGATGGCTTCCTCATAGCGTTCCTCGATCACGTGGGCTCTGACCCGTAAATCGAGCAACGATACCAGCTGGGGTCTGTTGGCGAGATTGGCGTCGAGGCAGGCATGCAGGGCGCTCAGGTGACGCCAGTTCAACAAGAAGTTGAGGAGCCGGGTGCGCGTCTGGTTGTCCAGCGCTACCGTGCCCTTGGGGTCGAGCCCGAACTCCGTCAGGGGGTAATCGGATCCGCTGGTGTCAGCTGCCATAGCACCTCTCAATGCCTACCGTCACAAGCAGGCCAGATCGATGGTCGCGTCATAGTCCGGTACTACGTGAATGGCGTGGACGAGTTGCCAGTGCTTGTCCTTCCATCGTCGGCTGAGGCCAATGGTGAGGTAGAGGGCCTCAGCGTTGAATCTCTCCATATATCGCCCGGCAGCACCGTGTCGAAGTCCCGTACCGGGCGCACCCAGCAGAGATCGGTGGGCGCATCGGGCTTACAGGTGAATCCCGCAGTACAGATCCCGCTCAACATCCGAGTCATTGCCAAGACAAGAATCTCCTGAGATGGCATTCTGCGCCTCCTCGACGATCCGGCCCGGTCCGGCTCTCTGCTTGGCTAGACCACTGATGGGTTAGGTGGACTGCAATGGCTACTGAGGTCAAAGATGGACGATGGTCAGGTCGAGAAGATGCGCTTGCCAGTACTCGGCGACGATGCGCCGGTGACAGCGGTCCGCCGTCGGTTCGGCGCACAGAAGGCAGGCTGCCTGATAACGGTCGAGGAGGGTTGCGCCAGCTTCTTCTGCCTTCCTCTCCTCCAGGAGCGCGCGGACCTGCGAGGCAAGCGCAGGCCACAGGAGACGTTTCTGCCGGTAAGCATCGAAAAGCTCGTCCGAGGGCGCCAACTCCGGATGATGCTCGTAGGCGATGCCAAACCCTTCGGTCAGCAGAAAATCCAAGGTGTCCTTCTTCGTGTAACCGGCAAGGTGGGAAGTGTTCCTCAGCCGCACGTCGATCACCGCATCCACGCCCGCGTCGCGCAACTGATTGATGAAGACCGAGAGGGGCTTCTTCTGATAGCCTATCGTGTAGATCGTTGCCATAGCGCTCACCCGAAGAGCGACAGCTGCTGGGGTTCCAGCGCGCCCTCAGCACAGCTGCTATCGGGACGAATGTGGCGGACCCGGACGCCGTCGGCGACCAGCGTCTGCGTGATCAGGAGATGGCGGTGGCACTCCTTGTAGTCACCTTCGCTGCACATGATCCCCACCGACCGGTCCGCTGCCAGCTCCAGCAGACGCTGTATGCCCTGCTGGTAACCGGGCGTTGTCGCCATTTTCTCATAGTCGGGTCGTTCATGGCCTGCCGTATACAGCGCCTGATCGGGCGGGCGGCCCCCAAGCGTATCGCCCATAAAGACGTATGCAATGCCGGCCTCAGCCAGATCGTGTTGGAGCAGCTCCTGGTTGAATTGGTCAGCCCACTGGCTGTAAGGCTGGCTCCGCACGTCCACGATCGTCGTGATGGCGTGTTGTCTGAGCAAGGCGATGAAGTCCGCCACTGTGTGGTTACTGTGGCCTATGGTGTAGAGGGCTCCTGTGCTGTCCATATCACCTCCGGAACCAGTAGGGTGAGTTGAGCGGCTTAGGCCAGGCGCATTCTAGCCCGATTTCCCGGCTGCCGCAACCCAACGTCAGATCACCCGGTAATTGCCCCACCTGCAGCCTTGAATTCACGCTGTTCCTCGGCCATAATAGAACAAAGGATCTACTCGCTACTATCATACCACACAACCCTACAGCCTTTGGGAGTGACTGCCGGCGACCTACGCCGTCATCCCTGCGCCCAGGGGCCTTCTGCGGGCCCTGGGCGCTGCAGTGTCCCAGGCGCACGTCTCCATGGCGACGCCTGAAGTCCCGTTCCTGCCTAGCAGCATCCATCCCTGCCAAATGAGCCATGATGAAATGCCTTGACCTCATCCGCCATCACCCCCTTGCCCATTCGTCCATGCCCCCCAAGTGGCTAGGTTTTTGCGAAACAAACCCATTTTCCCATCCAGCTTCCCCTTGTAGAGACGCCCCGGTGGGGCGTCTTGTCCGCGGCATACACCTGGTGCAGCGTCGAATTCCCATCACGGCAGACGTGCCGCCGGCACGTCTCTACGGCCTTGACACCGCCGACCGGTCGTAGAGACGCCCCGGTGGGGCGTCTTCTTCGCGCACCGCGTGACCGTGCATGCCATCACGCTCCTGCGCACGCACCAAGGCTATGCCCATCCCAACTCTTGCTTGCGCTCCATCTGCCTCCCACTATCATAGATCCCAACGTGACCTGACAACCACCACGATAGGAGGTGCTCTGTGCAGGACCTGACGCAGTTGAACTTCGGACTTGGCAGTCTGCCGTTGCTGTCGGAGGCTGAGACCCGCTCGATCTCCGCCGAGAACCCGACTGGCGCCAGAGGCAGCGGCGCCAAAGCTGTGCCGGATGCGGACAACGCGGCCTCGATGTTGGGGACGGGCTGGAAAGTGCGTCCGTGCATCACGCTGGAGCCCGCCTCAACGACGTGTCTGGCCGATATTCAGGGGCCTGGCGTGATCCAGCATATCTGGATCACCGTCCACCCCAAGGCGTATCGTGACACCATCCTCCGTTTCTACTGGGATGGGGAGGCGACCCCATCGATTGAGGTGCCCCTGGGCGACTTCTTCTGCAATGGCCACGGGCTGCGGTACAACGTCAACTCCCTCCCGATGGCGGTGAATCCCTCGGGGGGCTTCAACAGTTACTGGCCCATGCCCTTCCGCAAGGGCGCGCGGATCACGATTGAGAATCAGCACCGGGAGGAAATCGGTGGCTTTTTCTACCAGATCACCTATGCCCTCACCGAGGTCCCCGAGAACGCGGTTTACTTCCATGCCCAATGGCGCCGGAGCATGACCACGCGGGCAGTGCCCGAGCACGTCATTCTTGACGGGGTCAAGGGCCAAGGGCACTACGTCGGCACCTTCCTGGCCTGGGAGCAGCTCTCGAACGGCTGGTGGGGCGAGGGCGAGATCAAGTTCTTCATGGACGGCGATGCGGAGTATCCCACCATCTGCGGCACGGGTACGGAAGACTACTTCTGCGGCGCCTGGGGCTTTGGCGGCGAGACCTACTCAACTCCCTATCTCGGTTATCCCCTCTATCGCAAGGAGCCGGGCGAGGTCCCCAAGCACGGGCTCTACCGGTGGCACGTGATGGATCCTATCCGCTTCAAGCAGGATCTTCGCGTCACGATCCAGGCCCTGGGATGGTGGCCCAACCACAAGTTTGAACCCCTCACCGATGACATTGCTTCGGTGGCCTACTGGTACCAGGCAGAGCCCCACGCCCCATTTCCGGCCTTCCCGCCCGTCCACGAGCGGTGGCCGAGATAGGCGCCGTTTGACACGCAAGCGCGGAGAAGCTGGCCCAGGTGTTCCCTGATGTCCGGGTCAGCTCGTCAACATCTTCTTAGAGAAAGAAAGGCACTGCAGATGGCGAACGTCACTGACCGGCGTCCCAATATCGTATGCATCATGCCTGATGACACGGACTTCGTCTGGCTGAGCTGTTATGGCGGGCGCACGCCAACGCCGAACATCGATCGCATCGCCACGGAAGGTGTGCGCTTCGACCAGATGTATTGCTCCGCCGCAGCTTGTACACCCAGCCGGTACTCCTATCTGACGGGCCACTACGCCGGGCGTTGCCCGGATCCCCACTTCTTGGCCCAAAATCCCACGCACGAGCCCTACGCGGTCGCGTGGAACACGGTGCTGAACGCCGGCATGCCCAGCCTCGGCAAGGTCCTGCAGGCCAACGGCTATCGCACCGGCATCTCTGGGAAGTGGCACTGTGGTCGCCCGCGCCACGAGCTCGGGCTGCCCGAGCTGGCGCCCGGTGCTGACCTCGATGATCCACAGATCGATGCTCAACTTCGAGCCTATCAGGAAATCCTGCAGGGGGAGGTGCGTTGCACCGGGGGATTCGACGTCGCAACCAGCGTCGTATGGGGCAACAACGAGTCATTCCCTGTGAGGGCATTGCAGCAACACAACCTGGAGTGGATCACGCAGGGGGCATTGGATTACCTCGACACCTGTACGGACGAGCAGCCCTTCTTCCTCTACATCACCCCAACGGCCTTTCACGGTCCACCTCACGACGAGTCCTACGAGATGGACGAACGCTACACACAGGGCGGCAAGCGGGAGCAGGGCTTCGATTGCCATCCCCCGCGATCCGAGATGCGGGCGCGGTTGGCTGCCCGCGGCTTGCCCTACAATCACGACACCGTCGGGATCACCTGGATCGACGACCAGGTGGGAGCGATCCTGGCCAAACTTCAGGAGATGGATGTTCTGGACAACACCATCGTGATCTTCAAGGTGGACCACAACACCGAGACGGGCAAGGGCACGTGTCATCAAGATGGTGTTCGCATCCCTCTCGTCATGCGGTGGCCCGGCGTGGTGGACGCCGGCACCGTGTGCACGGCGCGTGTGCAAAACGTGGACTTCGCACCCACGGTCTTTGCTATCGCCGGTATTGCGCCACCGGCTGAGATGCACCTGGACGGGACAAGCTGGTTGCCCCTTCTCCAGGGGGAGATCGATGCGGTGCACGAGGACCTGTTCTTTGAGTTTGGCTATGCGCGTGCCGTCCTTTACCAGAACTGGAAGTACATCGCACTGCGCTATCCCCAGCATCTCCTTGATGCGATGGCCTCGGGTGAGCTCGGCGAAGCGCCCAACCACATCAACCAGCGCCTGCAGGGCCAGATGAACGTCGCCATCCAGACCTACCCGGCCTACTTCGACCCGGATCAGCTCTTCAACCTCGAGGATGACCCTGGTGAGACTCACAATCTGGCGGGCGATCCGGCCTGTGCCGCTGTCCTGGCGATGATGCAGCAGCGACTCCAGGCCTATCTGGAGACCTTCGAACATCCCTTCGACCTGACGGTGCCGGACTTTATGCGGACCGAGCGATACCGTGAGCTCTGTGACGAGACGCGCAAGATCGGCACGGGCCACTTGAGTTGGTGGCCAAAAGACAAATGGTGGGAGGATGCGTAGCTAGCCGCCCGCGGCCCGTTCGAGCTGGTGCTGCGATTTCAGAGCGGCGAATCGAAGGAGGGGCTGGATACCCAGCCCCTCCTGGTCCTCAAGGCGCTGCTTGGACTATGACTTCGCGGATTCGCCGGGTCTCACGACGGCCATCAGGATCGCCGCCAGCAAGGCCATCGCGCCCCCGAAGTAGAATGGCGCGGCAGCGCCGAAGCCGTCCCAGCCGCCCACGCCCTGCCAGAGCACGCCAGCGATCAGTGAGGCAGGGAAGTCGAGCAGTCCCAACACGGCGTTGTAGGTGCCGTAGGCCGTCCCGTGGAGCGTCTCCGGCACGATGTCGGCTACGAGCGCCTTGGTCGTGCCGTAGGCCAGCCCGTAGTAGGCGCCGTAGAGCGCGTACAGGACCCACACCTGCCAACCGCTTCCCGCTAGGGCGAATCCCAGATAGATGACCGCGTAGACTAACCATCCCCCGACGATCACACGCCGCCTTCCGATCCGATCGGAGAGGTCACCCGCCGGTGCGCTGACCAGGGTGTAAATCGCGTTGAAGGTGATGAGCATCCCCAGGATGCCCAGCACGCTCAGACCACGTTCCTGGGCGCGCAACACCAGGAAGGCATCGGATGAGTTACCCAGGTCGAAGATGCCGACGATGACCAGGAAGACGAGGAACGGGCGCCCGAGGTCCTTGAACGAGATCTTTGGACGTTCGCGTGCCGCGCCCACGGTCACGTCATGAGAACCCAACGCCAACGATAGTACCGCGAGGAGGCCCGGCACGGCGCTAATGACCACCAGGGTCTGGAAGGTGCCGCGATCAAGTGTATTCCCCGTGCGTTGTGTCAGCCAGACGACCACAAAGGCGATGACCAACCCCAATACCGCGCCACCGGTGTCGGCAGCCCGGTGAAATCCGAACGCCAGCCCTCGTTGGTGGCCTTCGATGCTGTCAGCGACCAGCGCGTCACGGGGTGACGTGCGGATGCCCTTCCCGACCCGGTCCGCCCACCGTACGGCGGCCACCAAGCCCCATGTCTGTGCGAAGTAGAAGAAGGGCTTGGCGATGGCCGAAAGGCCATAGCCCGCAACCGCCATCCATTTGCGGGCGCGGAGTTTGTCGGAGAGCCAGCCCGAGAAGACCTTCAGCAGGCTTGCCGTGGCCTCGGCGACGCCCTCAATGAGCCCGATGATGTTGGTCTTGAGTCCCAACACGTTGGCGAGGAACAAGGGAAGGATGTTGAGGACCATCTCGCTGGAGACATCCATGAAGAAGCTGGTCAGGCTGACGGCCCACACATTGCGCGGCAGGGCACGCAGCCGGCTGCTGAGGGTGCTGTTGTCGTTGTTTGCCATAGGCTGTCTCCTTAGCGTGGTGGATTACTCCGATAGTAGGATCGCACTGTCTTTCTGTCAATGCTGTAGGTTTTGCCACAGG
>JAFGNI010000578.1 GCA_016927095.1 Anaerolineae bacterium
GCGGTCTCTCGAACCACCTTGTCCCGGTGCCTGAGTCCCGCAAGAAGCCCCTCGTCAAATCCCACGGAAAACGCGCCTCGAACAGCCAGGGGGATCGAGTGGCGGAGAGGTCGGGACTTTGATAGCCATCGGAGGAGAAACCGTTCGGCTTCAGGTTGGTTGTTCTCCCAGTATGTCGTCAGGATGTTCACCACGAGGCCCTGGGCTTCGGGGTTGTCCTGCGATACGCGAGCGAGCCACTGCGGCGCACGGGCCAACAGGCTGAAGAGCTCCCGCTCGCGCGCGGCGCCAAGCAGATGGTGTGGGAGGAAGTAGTAGAGATAGCCGTCGTTCGGCAGCGCATACCAGGGCCGGCGATCTGGATTGTACGTCTCTAGCAGCACATTGTGTGTCTCTTCCAGAAGGTCGTTTTCCTCTAGACGCCTGCGGTTGAAGTCGTGCAGCAGGTCGTGAAGCCATAGGGAGCCGAAGTCCTCCGAGATCTCGATGAGGGCAAGCTGGCGCAGCGTGACGATGATCTCATCGCACGCGCTCTCGCTGAGCGGTGCGTCTGAGACGCGTCGCCACACTCTCTTGACGACGGCTGCTGGGAACCAGGTGTCCTCGGGGAAGATGCCGAGCGACGCATAGAGTCTCTGGTGGTTGGTCGATAGTTCATCAACGCTGAGTTGGACCGAAATGCTCAGACTTCTGCCGGGGTCGTCTTCCACGAGCATGTTGTATTTGAGATACGAGATATTCGTGAACTGCGCCAGCCAACGTTCAGCGGACATACCGCTTCTTAGCCGGGCACCGGTCAGCTTAAGCCCAAGAGGCAGATTGCCGAGCTGGTCAACAATCTCCGCGTAGAGGGCGTCGTCCGCGTTGGCCCATTTCCTAAGGAGTGCGATGGCTTCCGCATTGGTCATCAAGGGGATTTCCAGCGTACTGAACGGCAGGTCCGCAGCAGTTTCGCGAGATGCAACTAGGATGCGACTTCGGGAGGATAGCACGTCAAATGCATCGATGGACTTCGGCTCATTGTTGATCCAGACGTCATCAAGGATGATGAGACATGCTTTGTTCTGCAGTAGATAGGCGAGCCGCGCTTTGCCCTCTTCGATGTCGGCGAAGGACTGTTTCTGATCCCCCAACCATGAGCAGATCTCTGACTGCCGTACCTTTAGGTCGGGGTTCTTACCTAACGAAACCCAGAATAGGCCATCCGGGAATGCCCGTCGCACTTCGCAGTCACGCGCCACCTCGGCGGTGATGACGGACTTGCCAATCCCGCCCATCCCATGCAGCAGCAGCTTGTTTGAGCTTCCGGCGCTCCTGTCGGTGCTGGATGTCCTACGGCGTCGAGACACGCCGCAGAGCAGTTCCTCTTTGATGTCTTCCACCACATCGGCTCGCGGGATGAACGGTTGGGGACGACCCGGGACCCTGAACAGCGGACCGGCTGGGTGTGGGGGTTTGCTGATGATCCTTAGTAGGTTACCGTATTCTGCGGCAAAGCTCTCAGTCCCTTCCTCCAAATGGCGGAAGTCCGACCACAGGAATCGCCTGAAGTCCGGAGGTACGTCGTCGTTGGCGCCAAGCCGGATAATGGGCGTGATGGTCAGGCAGATGTCCCTGGCGTATTGCCACTCTTGCTGGACCATCTCCGAGACCAGTGCTGCTGGACCAATGACAGGAAGGAACCGGTCTGTGCTCTCGAAGATGGCGTCGCGCAGTTCCTGTACGATGGGCGTGCCCCGATTGACCAGACGCGCCCGATCCCACCATACTGTGTAGCCTGCTGCTGATAACGCGCGATACAGGTGCTCAACAAACTGCGCATCATCCTTCCAGGCATAGGAGAGAAACAGGCGCTTGCCTGGGATCCTGCTCTTTCTGTAGGCTTCTATCGTTGAGAGCGACTTCCGGAGGACTGCGAGACTGGACACTGGAAGGGATAGCGCTCCCAGCGAGAATTCCAGGATCGAGGCTGCCATATCCAGGCTGCCGCTGGTATCCGTGTCTGCGGCGTAGTCCGCCCTGATGCCGGACAGTAACGTTCTGATGCTGCCGGCGGACTCCGTGCTGTCCTGTTCCGCAAGTTCGGTCAGTTCTTCGATGGCTTGGTCAAGAGCCTGGACGACTGGATCGCTCGACATTGAGTCTCAGACCTCCACCGCTGTCGTCATATCATACCGTTCGCCGGTCCGGGAGGATTCCAGGGCGCCTGCCATCATCTCGGTGATGTGCAGGCCCCAATCCACGCCGAGGACCGGCTCGCGGTCCTCGAGGATACAGTCGATCAGGTGCTGGCTCGACCGGTGGTAGTAGTTGAAGGCGCCCGGCGTCGGCTGGGGCCACTTGGCCTTGCCGGCGTCGCCCCGGTTGGGGACGTGATACCAGCCGTCGGCGTCGACGTGGGGCAGGAGATCCTTCTGCGTGGAGATGATCGAAGCCATATGGCCCGCGCCGAACATCAAGTTCCCCTCGGTACCGAAGATCTGTAACGCGCCGCCGCCGGTGCCGGGTAGGACGGGATGGTAGATCCGTCCGACGTGGCACGTGCCGATGCTGCCGTCGACCATTTCGTAGAGGGAGTAGGCCTGGTCGACGGCCTCCATCTTCACCGGCTGGGTACGCGGGAGATCAAGGACGACGTCCCAGTAGTTGGCCTTGTCGGGATCGGTCACGCCGGCTAGGAACTCGTCGTACTTCTCCTCTGGGACGATCTTGTGGTCGGTGACGCTGATGCTGGTATGCGCAAAGACGCTCCGACATGGGCCCAACACTGAGACGATCTGCGTCGGCGCGTAGGGCAGGTCGAAGAGAAAGCCACCGCTGTCCTGGGTGTAGAAGGCGTCCTGACCGTAGGGGTTGCTGCCCAGGGCCGGCCCATAGGTCGTCGGCCCTGTCCAGGCGAGCGAGAACCAGAGGATATCGCCCAGGACGCCAGCCTTGACCAGCTCCCGGAGGTGGGCGTAGTCGGGGTCGAGGGGCGTGTTGGCGCTGGGCTCGATGATGGCCTTGACGCCGGCTGTGCGGATCGCCTGCGCGATGGTTCGTGCATCGTCCATGTTGGTCGCCATGGGTTTCTGGATGAGCACGTGCTTGCCCATCTCGACAGCCTTGAGCGTAAAGGGCATGTGCGTGCCTGGCGCCGTGAGGATGAAGACTGCGTCCAGGTCCGCCTGATCCAGCATCTCGTAATAGTCGAAGTACTGCTCGCGGGCGCCGAAGAGGCGGGCGCTCGCTTCCGTGCGCGTCTCGTACAGATCACAGACCGCGACCAGGTCCACGGTCTCCATCTTCGCCAGGTAGGGCAGGTAATAGGCCGTAGCCACGACGCCACAGCCGACGACGCC
>JAFGNI010000579.1 GCA_016927095.1 Anaerolineae bacterium
ACCGGCATCCACTGGATCAACTTCATGGACTACGTCTGCGGCGCAATCGAGGACGTCGTGACGCAGCGGATCGCCAGCCCCGCGTGCACGACGTCCCGGATCGCCCGGTTCACATTTGCCGGCGGGATCCCCGGGCAGCTCCAGGTGTTGCCCTGCACGGGATCGGACGTTGAGCGCCTAACGGTCCACAGCCCCACCCGCACCCTGTACCTCCATGGCCCGCTGTGGGACCAGCCGGGGCGCATCATCGTGCACGACAAGGGACACGAAGCGGTTATCGATCCGGAGGCGCAGACGCCCCTCCCCGAGATTGTACGCCTGGGCATCGTGGGGGAGTACGTCGAGTTCCTGACCAAGGCTTGCGCAGGCCAGCCGACGCGCTCCAACTTCCAGAACGCGGTCAACTCAATGCGTGTGGCGACGGCGATGGGTAGCTAGCCGTCAGCAGTCAGCGATCAGCGGTCAGCGGTCAGGGGTCAGCGACCGATGGCGAGGTAGGTTGTTTGAAGGTACAGGAGTAGGGAGAGAGGAGAAGGAAGTAGGCCAGAGCGTTCCGATGGTCCTTACTCCTTTCTCCCTACACCTGCCTTATTGGAGGTCAAGATGCCAGAGCAGACCATCAGCCGGTCGGCGGATGTCGAAGAGGCGCGAGCACGGTTGCTTGAGAGGGTGAAGGCGTGGGCCTATGCCTGCGTCGCCAAGTACGGCGATGCGATGCCGACGGACATACATGATCAGGCCACGTACACAACGGGCTGGGCACCCTATCTGGTGGATAGCGGCGACGCGGAGCTGCTGCACTTCCTTAAGCGACTGCGCGACCAAATCCGCGACCACTTCGTCGCTACGGATCAGTGGCACCACGGGTATTGGCGTGCGCAGGAGGCCCATCACGGCACAGAGCACTTCGAGCTCTTCCTGGGCACACTGTACCGACTCGATCCAGCGGACGGTGAGACCCAGCGTCAGCTCTTGGACGCAGCAGAGCACATCGGCAACTGGGTCGATGGCATTCCCAGCTGGTTCGACCCCTCAACAGGGCTCTTCCGCTCTATGTACCTCGGCACAGAGATCGTGCGTGCGCAACCGGGTATGGATCTGAATGTCCCAGATCACCTGCGTTTCGTCAACCTCTGTCTGCTGGCCCACGAGATGCGGGCTGAGCGACGGTACCTGGCTTTTGCCGACGCCTACGCTAGGCAGTGGGCAGAGGTGATCGCCGACGCTCCCGAGCTGCCTATCGGGTTGACGCCTGCGGGACCGATCACCGCCTTTGACGCGACGACGGAGCGTGCCTATCGCCGCTTCGCGGGGATGACCGGGCACCTGGACGACAACCTGGACCGGGCAGAGAACCTGTTGGCATCTAACGGCATCGGCGCGATGCTGACGCTGTGGCGACGCATAGGCGAGCCGGTCTCTCGCCGAGCGGTGGAGCGGCTGGTAGCCATCTTGGTGACCCAAGTAGCCGACCCAGACGCCGGCCCCGCGGCTGCTGCCGTCCGGGCCTACCGCAGCGCAACCGGCGACCGGCGCTACGATCAGGCAGTCCTTGATGCTATCGATGATGCGGCTGCCGTGCGTGATCCCCAACTGATCCGCCAGATCGGCATCGAACCCAATGTGCGGCGCCCGGAGCGCCCACACGGGATCGGCAAACGGGCGGATATGCCAAACTGGTTTGAGGATGGCGCGCCACGCCGGCACAATCCCATCACGCTGGCGATTGCCGCTGAGATCCGTGGTGACACCGCGCTCACCACCTGCGCGCTTGATCTGGCGCGCACCTATCTGGAGGTGGCAATGGCGACGCTGCCCGACGGACGGCATCACGGCTGCGCCGCGAACACAGTCAGCGCCGTCGCTCGCGGCCACGGGCGGGACAACGGCGCGGGCGTCATCACGGGCGTTTTGGGTTGCCAGAGAACAGGGGACAGATTAGGGTTTTGGAGGGACCTCGTATCTGACGATCATTGACGCTGTGGTTGTGCGGGCACGCTGCACGACATAGCGGCTACCGGAAGGACTGAAGTGTTCACCAAGGCCTTCTCTGCTATAATGTGCGCTGGCGTGTTGGGGGCGAGGGACGCCCGGCAACCACCGAATCGAACGATGATAGATCTCACCACTGACGCCGACACCGCAGCTCTGAAAGGAGAAACGCGTTGTTTCCCTGGTTAGGTAAGCTCCTGACACCTATCTTTGGGCCATTCCGGCTATTCAACTCCTACATCTTTCTTGCCAGCATCGGTACCGGGATCGCCACCCTGGCAACGTGGTATCTGTTGCCCAGACTCTGGAACCATCTACCACGCGACAGAGGCCGCGTCAACGCCGTCAATGCGGCGGAGGCGAAGGGGAAACCCGTGGCCGCCGGCGCCATTTTCGTCCCAATCTTCGCGATTGTCGCATTGCTCGTCCTGCCGTTCAACTGGCGCTATGCGGCGATCATCGGCTGTGTTGTGCTCTCTATGGCCGAGGGCTACATAGATGACCGCAGCCACGGCCTCAGTGAGTATGTCTTGGGCGCGATGGACCTGGGCATCTCGCTGCTCGCGGCCCTCATCCTCTGCCAGTTCCACAACTACCGGATCTGGCTGCCGCTCTTCAAGACCCCCCTGATGCTGCCGCCTTGGGTCTTCGTCCCGTTGGCAACGATTGTGCTCTGGCTGATGATCAATGCGACCAACTGCACCGACGGCGTCGATGGCCTGTCGGCCAGCCTGGCCATCTTGGCCTTCATCTATCTGGGCGGCATCCTGTATGGCATCGTCGGTCACCAGGATATCTCCCGCTACCTGCTCGTGCCGCATTACGTCGACGGTGCCGATTGGGCCCTGATGGCCTTTGTGATGGTTGGCTGTCTGACAGGTTACCTATGGCACAACAGCCTGCCCAGCGCCGTGCTGATGGGTGACGCCGGCTCCCGGCCGATGGGCTTCTTACTTGGCCTGCTCGTGTTGGCATCCGGCAACCCCTTCCTGATCTTCATCGTGGCCGGGATCGTGCTTCTGAACGGCGCGACGGGGCTCTTGAAGGTCGCGTTGCTGCGCTTTTTCAGGATCAGCATCTTCAAGACGATTCGTTACCCTCTGCACGACCACGTCCGTCACACGCTCGGTTGGTCCAACACCCAGGTACTGGTGCGCTTCGTGCTGCTCCAGGCGATCGGCACGCCGATCCTGCTGGTGTTGCTGTTCAAGGTGAGGTGAGAAAGAATGAGCGAATGGAGAATCAGCGAATACTGATGAAGTAGGGCAGAGACGTATCCAACTGCGCACTGATTCTGTGATTCGCTGATTCGCTCATTCTCCCATTCGCGCATTCTCCGCTTCCCAGAGGAGGCGCCTATGCTACGACGCAAGAGAGCTCCGCAACCCAAAGTGATTGTCATCGGCGCCGGGATGTCGGGATTGACAGCAGGCGCTTATCTGGCCCGCGCAGGATTCGCGGTGACGATCTTCGAGCAGGCCGCGGAGATCGGCGGGGTGACAACCACGCTGAAGCAGGATGAATTCGGCTGGGACCTCGGTCCCCTGCTACTGGAAGGCTTTGCCCCTGATGAGCGCGCCGGTCGCATCCTGTCGGAGCTGGGAATCGCGCACCAGGTTCCGCTCCAGGCGGGCGATCGCACCTACGTCTTCCCCGATTTCGACCTGCGCAAGCCCGCCGCCTACGAGGGGCCGCTCTGGCGCCGCGATCGACTCAAAGAGCTCTTTCCCTCCGAGACGGACGGCCTCGACAAGTACTACCGCTTCTACAACCGGGCGATGAACCTGGTCACGCTCAACACCCGCGCCGAACTCGGGTGGGGACCATTCAAACCGTGGCTGAAGCTGCGGCTGTGGGTGGCCTACAAGTTGGTCAAGGACAAGAAGGACTGGTCAGCGTCGAAGCTGATGGAGCACTTCTTCGTCGATCCCCGCCTGAAAGCGGTCTTCACGTCGATCCTGGCCGACTTTGTCACGCCGCCCAGCCGGTTCCCGGGCCTGGGGATCCCGATGCTCAATGTTGAGAACGCCTTCGATCTGCGGGTCCCACGTCGCGTGTCGAGCGCGGGCAAACGCCCGAGCTATCACTTCATCCGCGGCGGGTGCGGCAAGCTGGTCAGCGCGATGGCTAACGTGGTCCGCCAGAACGGTGGTCGCATCTACACCAACGCGGCGATTGAGAAGATCCGCGTCGACGGTGACAATGTCAAGGGCGTCGTCCTGGCTGGTGGCCATAGCGAGGATGCGGACATCGTGGTCGCGACAGGGGGTGCCCGTGAGACCTTCTTCGAGGCCGTGGGACGCGAGTATCTGCCCGCCGGCCTTGCGTATCAGATCGACGAGCTCCCTTTGATGGAGTCCGTGCTGATGGTCCACCTCGGCGTGGACCTGGATCCCCGCGAGTATCAGCCAGAGGTCCTCGCCTACCATTACGGCACCTACGACATCGAGGGAGCGGTGGATAGCTGCCTGCACGGCGCCTATCACGAAGGTCACGACGGCTTCGTCCTCTATATCCCTTCGGTGCATTCGCCGGAGCTGGCTCCGGAAGGCCACCACGCGGTCACCATCTACACCATCGCACCGAACACGCTGCGTACCGGCACCTGGCAGGCCCGCCGCCGAGAGCTAGCCGACAAACTGATCGCACAAGCGGAAAGCGTTATCCCCGATCTGCGGGAGCACATCTTAGCCAAGGTCGTGCTGACGCCTGAGGACTTCCGCGAGCGGACGCACCAAGCGCATCACGCCTTTGGTGGGCGGGCGCCCGTGATGGGCACGGAAGGTCCAGGCTACGACACGCCGTTGAACGGCCTCTGGTTTGTCGGATCCCAGAGCAAGAGCGGTGGCGGGGTTCAGAACGTGATGGCGGGTGCGAAGGACGCGGCGCGCCAGATCATCCGTCTACGGCGGCAACAGCGACGGCGTCAACGCTAGACGCTGCAGCGAGGCGCTAACGCGGTTCGCTACGCTGCGTTGCCCCTCACTCGCGATCGGGCAGGCGGGATGACAGCGACAGCCAACTCGGCCCATACAGTGATAGGAGACGATGCGCTATGCGCATGACCAAGCTCTTCAGCAACACAGCTCGTGAGGCCCCGTCAGAGGCCCAGGTGACCAGCCACCAGCTGCTCCTGCGCGCGGGCTTCATCCGGCAACACGCCGCCGGCATCTTCAGCGCCCTGCCCCTGGGCTATCGGGCCTCACACAAAATCGAGAAGATTGTGCGAGAGGAGATGGACGCCATCGGGGGGCAGGAGATCAAGATGCCGGTCGTGAACCCGGCGGAGCTCTGGCAGGAGACGGGCCGCTGGTCCAGCGTGGGGGCGGAGCTCGGGCGGTTCAAGGATCGCACCGATCGCGATATGGTGCTCGCGATGACGCATGAGGAGGCGGTTACCGACCTGGTCCGGCAGGAGATCCAGTCCTACCGGCAGTTGCCGATGCTGGTCTACCACATCCAGACAAAGTGGCGCGATGACCCGCGACCGCGAGCCGGGCTCATCCGCGTGCGCGAGTTCACGATGAAGGACAGCTACAGCCTCGATGCGGACGAAGCCGGACTTGACGCGCAGTATCGAGCTCACTATCAGGCCTACTTCAACATCTTCCGCCGTTGTGGCCTCGATCCCATCGCTGTGGGTTCCGACACGGGCATGATGGGCGGAAGCATGGCGCACGAGTTCATGGCGCTGACACCGGTGGGTGAGGACACGCTCCTCCTCTGTGACGCGTGCGGCTACGCGGCCAACCGGCAGGTCGCGCGATTCCGGAAGCCCCCAGCAGTCGCAGAGGCTGCCCAGCCTATGGAGAAGATCGCGACGCCTGGTGTGACCACGATTGAGGACCTGACCGCGTTTCTTGACATCCCGGCAGCGCGCACGGCTAAGGCCGTTTTCATGATCGCAACGGTCTCATCGACCAAGCCTGGCGACACGCACGTTGAGGATCGAGACACGTTCGTTTTCGCCATCGTGCGCGGCGATATGGAGGTCAACGAGACCAAACTCGCCAACGCCGTGGGCGCCAAGGCGCTGCGGCCCGCCACGGAGGCCGAGATCCGGGCCACCGGCGCGGAACCGGGCTACGGCTCGCCCATTGGCGTGCACGGCGCCCATGTCGTCGTTGACGACGCCGTGGTCGCATCGCCGAACCTGGTAGCCGGTGCCAACAAGGTCGGCTATCACATACGCCACGTGAACGTGGGCCGAGATTTCGTGCCTGACGTGATCACCGATATCGCCGCGGCAGGGGACGGTGACGCTTGCCCGGCGTGCGGCGCAGCGATGCGGGCAGCGCGAGGCGTCGAGATCGGCAACATCTTCAAGCTGGGCACGCGCTACAGCGAGGCGATGGGCGCGACCTACGCCGACGAAGCGGGCGAGCCCCATCCCGTCGTCATGGGCTCCTACGGCATCGGGATCGGCCGGGCGCTGGCCTGTATCGCCGAGACACACAACGATGACTATGGCCTGATCTGGCCCGTGACCGTCGCCCCCTACCACGTGCACCTGCTCACATTAGGACCCGAGGGCAGTGAGGCCCGCGCAGCTGCCGACGCGCTCTACGACAAGCTGGTCGCTGCCGGCATTGAGGTGCTGTACGACGACCGCGACCGCAGCCCAGGTGTCAAGTTCAACGACGCCGACCTGATCGGGCTGCCGCTGCGCATCACGGTGGCACGGCGAGGTCTGGCGGAGGATAGCGTGGAGTTCAAGCTCCGGCACAAAGAGGAACGCAGCCTGGTCTCGTTGGAGGCAGTGATCCCCACAATTCAAGCAAAGCTGGCAGCCTTGGAAGAGGAGATCGTGGCGACGCTCAGACCCGAGACCTTCAAGGACGGAGGCGAACCGCCGGAAGAGCGGAGAAACGAGTAGGAAGATAGGAGTAGACACCGACTCGTCGGGTCACTCCCGCCAGAGGACGGCTCGAGCTTTGGCCATCAAGCCTACTCCTTACTCCTTTCTCCTGACTCCCGGTCTGCGTACAAGC
>JAFGNI010000092.1 GCA_016927095.1 Anaerolineae bacterium
GGTGGTTGCTGGTCGCGCTTTTTGTGGTGGATTGGATCTTCATCGGGCTCGATCTGGCGGTGGTGATCACGCTGCGCGTGGCCCTCCTGGCGAGCGTCTTCGCGCTCTTCGTGAGCACGACCACGCCGGAGGAGTTCCGCCTCGCACTGGAGCGACTTGGGGTTCCCTATCGCTATGCTTTCAGCCTCAGCCTGGCGTTCCAGAGCGTGGAACTGCTGCGCGGCGAGTGGCGGGCGATTCGCGAGGCTCAGGTCGCACGGCTGGCCCGTTACGATGCCGGCCTTTTGGCCCTTGACGGCGACCGGGGAAAGTGGCAGGTTGTGAAGGACCTGTGGCGGAAATCGATGCTCCAGGACCTGGTCCTGTTGACCGTGCCGGCGATTGTGCTCACGACGCGGCGGGCCTGGTCGATGACCGAGGCGGCCTATGCGCGGGGGTTCGAGGCTCCACACCGGCGCCCCTATCGGACGTTGAAGATGCGGATGATGGATTGGCTGCTGATTGGCGGGGTGGTAGACGTCGTCGGCCTGCTGATTCTAGCTTAGGGGAGAGGGATATGAAGCAGCGGGCGAGGATTCTGATCGCGGTGGGCGTCCTGGTCGTGATTGACGGTCTGGTCGTCGGTATCGAGTTTCTGCGACGCGGCAGCAGCGATGCCGGCGTGCCCGGCAGTATCCCCATCGATGTCGATGGGCAGACCCGGGCGCGATTTGTCCCCGATGACCTGACCGAATTGGAGCAGGTGAGCTTCGTGGACGACGAGGAAGGGAAGACGCAGGAGGGGTGGTTGTTGCGGGACGTGTTGGCGCTGTATATGCAGGTTGATGACCTGGAACCGGATACCGTGATTATTGTCAGCAGCAGCAGCCGTGAAAAATCGGCTGAAGTCACCTGGTCTGAGGTCGCTAATCTTGATAACATGGTGATGTTTGACCTGGCAGGTCGGGGAACGTTGAAGCTGGTCTCCAAGCTTGAGGGGCTGGCGGTCCGTGACGAATGCATACAGGATGTCGATCGGATAGAGATCCGGTGAGCGCGATATGAACAAAGGACGGTACTTCTCGACGTTTGAACTGATCATACTGGCGCTCTTCTCGGCGCCGGTTTTGGTCTCCAAGATTGCGCTCCGGTTCCCGATACAGGTGCCGGGCCACTCCGGTCTCTTCTGGATGGCGATCGTGATCGTGGCTGCGGGCATGGTGCCGAAGCTCGGGGCCGCGAGCCTTGTGGGATTGTCGTCCGGTGTGCTGGCAGCCTTCCTAGGGATGGGCGACTTTGGAGCGCTCAACACTTTCCTGTCCTATACAATGGTGGGCGTTGCGACGGATGGGGCGCTGCGGCTGCTCCGGGATCCGGAGAACCTGCTGGTCGCGGGGTTGGCGGGCGCGTTGGGCCATCTGGGCAAGTACGTGGTCAAGTGGTTCTTGGGCGTGATCACCGGCGCGCCCCTGGGCTTTGTGGCACTGGGGCTGCTCTGGTCGCTGATCACCTACATCGTCTTTGGTGCGCTGGGCGGCATCCTGGGAGCGCTGACGCTCCGGGCCCTTCGCAAAGCGCGTTTCTTTGACTATCTGGCTGAACGTTGTTAATGTGGGATAGGGGGCAGTAGCTGATGCTGGATACCTTTGAGCGGCGCATTGACTACCTGCGGATCTCGGTCACCGGCCGCTGCAATCTGCGGTGCATCGTCTGCTCTCCGATGACGAGATCGATGTGCGCCAGGCTCTGCGCGAAGGCGCGACCATCGAGGCATTGCAGGCGCTGATCGTGGGAGCGGTGGTTGCCAAGCCGCAGGGCCACTGCCTGGCTGAAGACGCCCGAGCGGAGCACCGCGCGATGGCTCAGATTGGGGGCTGACGATGACGTTGACGCACCTCGATGAGACTGGGCACGTGCGCATGGTCGACGTCGGCGGCAAACAGGATACCGATCGCTTGGCGGTGGCGCGGGGCGAGGTGGTGATGCAGCCCGAGACGTTGCGCCTGATCACGACGGAGGGGCTGCCGAAGGGCGATGTGCTGACCACCGCGCAGTTGGCGGGCATCATGGCAGCCAAGCGCACCGCAGAGCTGATCCCGCTGTGCCATCCGCTGTCGTTGACCAAGATAGATGTGGCGTTCGAGGTGGATGAGGAGAGCTCGCGCATTGGCATCACCGCGACGGTCCGTACCCATGGGAAGACCGGGGTGGAGATGGAAGCGCTCACGGCGGTCAGTGTCGCGGCACTGACGATCTACGATATGGCCAAGGCTGTGGAGAAAGGGATGCGCATCACGAACATACGGTTGGTGAGGAAAGAGGGGGGCAAGAGCGGCACCATTGTACTTGAGGCCCTCCCCGTACCGGAGGCGCCGGATGGAGATTGAGGTCAGATGCTTCGCTGCGGCCCGCGAGGCAGCGGGCACACGGGAGTTCATCCTGGATGTGCCCCGGGGGGTGACGGTGGGTGAGTTCCGTGAGATCCTCTTTGCGACGCACCATGGGTTGCGTAACCTGAGCCTACAGTTTGCCCTGAACATGGTCTATGTGGGTCACTCCAGGTCGGGTGCTGAACTGGCCTCACCGGACGGGGCGGCTGCGGTCACCTTCGATACCGAATTGCGCCCAGGGGACGTTATCGCCTGCATCCCTCCGGTAGGTGGCGGATGATCGTGGCAGCGGCGCGCCGGTTTGAGATCACGGAGCACGTCATCTCTGCGGATGATGTCGTCGCGCGCCTGGTGGCGCCTGCCGTGGGCGGGGTCGTGACGTTCGTGGGCGTTGTCCGGGATAATAGTGAGGGGCGGAAGACGCTGTACCTAGAGTACGAGGCTTATCCCGCGATGGCGGAGAAGGTGCTGCAACAGATTGCGGATGAGGTGCGGGCTCGCTGGCCTGAGGTTCTCGATGTTGCGATCGTGCACCGGGTGGGGCGCCTGGAGATCGGTGAGACGGCGATCGTGATCGCGCTCGCTGCGGCCCACCGCGCCCAGCTGTTTGACGCACTGCGCTACGCGATCGATCGTATCAAAGAGATAGCGCCTATCTGGAAGAAGGAGTTCTATCTGGATGGGGCCGAGTGGAAGAGTGAATAATGAGAGATGACAAGAGTCTATATCCGATACTGAGCGTCGAGAGCGCATTGGAAAAGGTGCTAAGCGTTTTCCATCCGCTGGAGACGGAGCACGAGGCGCTGCTGGAGGCCCTCGACTGCGTGCTGGCGGAGGATGTTTATGCCGGGGGCGATATTCCACCCCACGCCAACACCGCGATGGATGGCTATGCCGTGATCGCCGCCGGCACGGTGGGGGCGCGCCCCGGTTCACCCGTGACCTTGGCGGTGATCGAGAACCTGGCGGCGGGCTATATGGCCGAGGAGACGGTGGCACGCGGTCAGGCGATCCGTATCATGACGGGCGCGCCGATGCCCGAGGGGGCCGATGCCGTGATCCCCTTTGAGGACACTGCACAGGACGGCGACACGGTGAAGCTCTATGCCGAGGTGACGGCGGGCGAGAACGTGCGTCTCGCCGGTGAGGATGTCAAGGCCGGCACACAGGTGCTCTGGTCCGGCACACGGCTGCGGCCTCAGGAGCTGGGCATGCTGGCGGCCCTGGGTCGCAATGAGGTCAGCGTCATCCGCCGGCCCCGGGTGGCGATCCTGGCGACGGGCGATGAGCTGGTCGCCATCGATGCGCCGCTGACGCCGGGAAAGATCCGCAACGCTAATGGGTACTCCAACGCGGCACAGGTGCTCAAGTACGGCGGTGTGCCGCTGATGCTGGGGATTGCCCGTGACAGCATCGACGATCTGACGGCGAAGATCCGCTCCGGGATCGAGCAGGGCGCGGACCTACTGCTCACCTCTGGTGGCGTCTCGGTGGGTGACTTCGATGTGGTCAAACAGGTGTTGGTCGCCGAGGGCGAGATGACTTTCTGGCGTGTGCGGATGAAGCCCGGCAAGCCGCTGGCCTTTGGCCAACTCACCGCGGAGGGTGGGGGCCGGCAGCGCACTGTGCCCGTGCTGGGGATGCCGGGCAACCCGGTGTCGGCGATGGTCTCCTTCGAGCTCTTTGTGCGCCCGGCGATTCTGAAGATGCGGGGGCTCACAGATCTGAGACGACCGCGCTACGACGCGGTTCTGGACGATGCGATCGCTGCCAAGGACGACCGCCGCCACTACGTGCGGGTGTGGGTCGCGGAGCGGGAGGGCGTGCTGCACGCCGCGCTCACCGGTGAGCAGGGCTCCGGTATTCTCAACTCGATGGTCAAGGCCAACGCCTTCGCCATCATCCCCGAGGACTGGTCCTCAGCGCCCGCCGGCGCGCACGTCGAAGTCATGTTCTTCGACTAATGTGGCACAACTGTTGGTGGGGTGCACTTGCAGTTAGTGCGCCCCACCTCCTTTAGTTGCTTGGTCTGCCACACCAAGTGCACCCCACCGGCAGTACACACCACTACCTGGGCAGGTGGGCCGCACTAGAGCGTCACTTGGCACTCATACCGCCGTTGTGATGTGCCGATTTGCAGCTCCCCCTACGAGGTCAGCGCCGCGTGCGCGGCTTTCAGCTGCTCGCGGATGGCAATGTGCTGCGGGCACTTCTCCTCGCAGACACCGCACTCTATACAGGCATCGGCCCGCGCGCCGCCGATCCACTTCTGGTCGGGGAACTTGGCGTAGTTCTCCTTCGCCACACTCCACAATCCGTA
>JAFGNI010000580.1 GCA_016927095.1 Anaerolineae bacterium
TCAGATCCCATTCCCACCATGCCTCGCCGCCGCTCACCAGGGCGCTGGACGTGGCATAGTCCAGTCGATCCATGCCTGGGGCGTCAGCGCCCGGCTCAGCCCATGGATCTCCGGTTGCGGCCAACTCCCAGGTCGTTTCGTGCTCCGTCCAGGGCCTCAGCAGCCCGATCAGCTCGACCTCCACGGCGGGGCCCACCGTGTCGCTGGACTGGGCTCGGAACACCGCTCGCTCTATCACCGCCCCATCGGGCAGTTCATTGAGATTGAAACGGAATACCGGCCGCTTGTACCCAAAGGTGCGGACAGGCACGAATGCATTGTAGCCTTTGTTCTCAGTGGGAGTCCAGCTGTTCAGGTCGGCATCTGCCTCGACGTATAGCACCATTTGGCGCCTTTCCGGTGCGCGCGTTGGCGTGGCTGATGGCACCGGGGTGTCGGTCGGCACGGGCGTCTCAGTCGGCACCGGTGTGTCGCTTGGCACTGGCGTATCGGTCGGCACGGGCGTCTCAGTCGGCACCGGTGTATCCGAAGGGACTGGGGTTTCGGTCGGCGTGTCGGTCGGAGCAGGTGTGTCCGTGGGTGGCGGCACGTACCCTTCCGGCGTTTCCGTCGGCGTCGGTGGCACCAAGGTCGCCGTCGGCGTCGCAGTCGGCTCCGGTGAGGGTGACGGGGAAGGCGAAGGCGTCCAGGTAGCTGAGGGCGTCCAGGTTGCCGTTGGCTCTGGTGTGGATGTCCAGGTCGGGGTGAAGGTCCGCGTTGGCGTCGATGTCCGCGTTGGCGTGCGCGTAGGCGTCCAGGTGGGCTCCGGCGTGGCATCTCCCAAAAGCACTTCCAGCCAGGGGCGAGCCAGATCTACGGGATGCTCGCTCGAGGCCAGTTCATACTCGACAGAGACGCTGCCGCTGCCCTTGATGACCAAACCAAAGTTGCGGGCCGGATCGGCGACCCATTTCTGCACCAGCTGGGTCACATCCAATGCAAACCAGGCGCCCTCTGCATCGAGAGAAACCTCACTGGTCCTTTCGCTAGCGCGGTCAAAGCCTGAGTAGTTGCACCCTGGCTCTCGCCACTCGACACCGCGTTCGGCCAGCACCCAGTTGGTGGCCTTGGAGTCCCAATCCCGCAGAACCTCGTATGAACTCGCCAGCAGGTGGCCGCTGTTGGTCTTATGTGTGACATAGACGTGCAACCTGGCCCAAGCGACCGGCTCGGAGGCCGGCACATTCGCCAAATCCACGAACAGCAGCGCGGCTTTGACATCGCCTTGGCGCACGCACATGACCGGCTCCGTGCTATAGTTCCGATCTATGGACCAGCTATCCAGATAGGTGTCCTCGCTCACGGGGAAGACCAAAGCGTTCGAGATCGCTGGCGGCCGAGACGCGACGGTGGGCGTGGGCGTGAAGACGCGCGGGTCAATGGTGGGTGTGGCCGTCGGCGAGGCCGTGGGCGTAGAGGTCGGGGTTCTCGACACTTCAGGCGACGGTGTGATGGAAGGCGATGGCGCGGGAGTTTCCGTAGGGGGCAGGTCACCAGCGCTCACCACCAGTTGGGGCCAATAGGCTGGATCCTCCCACGCTGTCGAGGCCATCTCGTACTGCACCGAGACGCTCCCCTCGCCCTTGAGCACCAGACCGTGATTGGAGCCCGGATCGGCCACCCACATGCGCACGGCATCCGTCACATCCAGGCTGATCCAGACACCCTCCGCGTCGAGAAGCAAGCGATCGGCCACTGTAGCGTCTCGATCGGTCCCCTCGCCATTGCAGCCGGGCTGGGCCCACTTGGTCTCTGCATCGGCCAGAATCCAGGTGGCCTCGCTGCTTACCCATCCGCGACGCACTGGATAGGCATCGACATACATGTTGCCGGTGTTGGTGCGATGGTAAACAAACAGGTTCAGACGCGCTTCGTGCACCTCCGTATCTGGCGCCAGTTTCCACAGGTCGAACTGGATCAGCGTCACCATGATACCACTTTGGCGTACGACCAGGAGCGGCTTCGAGTCAAAGCTCGTGTCCGGAGACCACTCACTGGTGTAGGTGTCCTGGATCGGGGTGTAGCGTATTCCGCCAGGCAAGAGCGTCGGCGTAGCGACGGGTGTCATCGTCGGCGTGGGCGTGGGGCCCGGGGTCCAAGTGGGCGATGGGGTCAATGTCGGGGTGGAGGTCGGCGTAGGCGTCGGCAGATGATAGCTCAAGACCAACTGGGGCGCATGCTCGCCCTCTCGAGATGAGAACTCACAGAGGGAGCCAGTCTCTCCATTCCCGACGAGAAGCAGCCCCTGATTGGCCTGACCGTACTTGACCCAGCTGTTCACCGCCTCTGTCACATCCCACTCGTACCACATCTCCCCGCCCGCCACCTGAGCGGCGGCACAGGCTGTCCCATCGCGATCGGTGCTCGGATCATCGGCGCCAGGAGCGCCCCAGAGAACGCCGGCCTGGCTCTCCTCCCAGGTCGACGCAGATTCGTCCCAAGCGCGCCTAAGCCCAAAGGCATGAGCGGTAAAGGGTTGCACCTGGGCGCCCTGCGAGTAGAGACGCAGCCTGGCCTGAGCCACACTTGAGCCCACAGGTAGACCGCCCAGGTCAAAGCGCAAGAGAACACGCTCCGTGCCGGCATCATCCAGCAACAGCGAAGGCGCATCCCCGAGGTTCTCTGCGGACGCCACCTGCCTGAGCGTGTTGTCAGCCGCCACACTGACCTGAGCCGGTATGGGTGTCGGGGTGTTGGTCGGGGTGGGGGTGAACGTCGGCGTCGGGGTGTTGGTCGGCGTCGGGGTGTTGGTCGGCGTACTGGTCGACGACGGCGTCGGGGTAATGCTCGGCGTCGGCGTCGGGGTGGGCGGCTGGCCCCAGTAGCCAGAAACCTCCACAAAGTGCACGATCTCATCCCCATCACCATTGCTGGCGATGCGAAAGTCGCTGCCGCCGTCCAGGTTGTTGGTAAAGTAGGGATCCTCCAGGGTAAAGGTGTGCGTCACCCACGTATTGACGGGACCAAGGGCAGTCCCTTTCCGTAGCGTCCGTGAGACCAGATTCCCAGCGTAGTTTTTGTACTCGAGCGAAAGGGTATCTGTGCCTTGGTTGATAAAGATAAGCTTAAGGAGGTAGGAAACATTGCCGCCGGGCTCGCTAATCGCCGGCTGGCCAATGTAGGGGTAGCCATCGTCGATATCAAAGTAGATATAGCGCTGTCCGCTGGCTTCATCGGTGGTACGGGCCTGGCGCGAATAGGGATGATCCTGGGCCGCGGCTGGGAGATCCTCACGCCACAGACGAATGGTTCCCCCTCCAGGGACGTCCTTGCGGTAGAGCCAGAAACACCAGTCGCCCATGTGCCCGGAACAGCCCCCCGTGCTCCAATCCTGCAGCGGGAACTCGGTGTCGCGCAACACGGTCCACACCGACGGCGTATCGTCCAGGTTGACCCCGGAATGGGCGACGGTGAACTTGAGCCAGTCCGGAGAGGATTGGCTGAAATACTCGGGATGACAATCGATGGCGTCGGGATGATAGTGAAGGCCCGCGATGAGCGACCAGTAGCGGTGTTCGGCTCCGCCCAGTCCGAAGGGAGACTCGAGCCAGATGGGCAGTGTCCTAGAGTAGTAACGGATCATATCCCACGAGCCGACGAACTTGCCATAGCCCTGATGGCTGTCCAGGTCGACCCACATGCCGCTGTGCTTGAGGCCGATAGGCGGATCAAACTGAGCCGCATAGTCGGAGGTGGTCTTTCGGGTCGTGCCGCCAGGAGCATTGTTGATATAGATCGCCTTGTCCGGGAAGGCCTCTCGGTAGGTATCCATGGAACCGTACATCAGCTTGGTGAAGCCATAGCGCACACCGGGCAGGTCGAGATCGAGCAGCTCGTTCCAGTTGCAGCCCTGGTCTTTGATCGGCTGCGTCTCGCCATCCAGACCGGTGTTGATCACGATCGAGGTGATCTGGGGATCGTCATTGTACCGCTCTCCAAAGGCCCTGATGCAGTCCCAGTAGGCCTCCCGCCAGATGGGATTGTCGTACATAGGCAACACGGCCGTGTGGCCGCAGCCCTGCAGCACATAGCCCACCTTGCGGCCGTTCACGATGGGGCGCGGGTTGTCGGGGTTGGCGGCATCGATCTTGTCATAGACCCACTCGGGCGTGCCATCATAGAAATAGATGTCATCCCAGATGGGATCGGGGTGGCTACTGAGGTAAAAGTGGA
>JAFGNI010000581.1 GCA_016927095.1 Anaerolineae bacterium
ATAGGAATCCCCATGCCCGCTACGCGCTTGAGTGCTCTCGACAGACCTTCTGGATAGAGCTCTCCGTAGTCACCCTCAAGCGGCTCTGCTTCAGCCGAATGCTCTGTGCGAGCCATCCCAGCGATGTCGCCCCCGCGGTCGAACGCCACCAGGTCGCGTGTGTAGTAGTTCAAGCCAAACCAGTCCAGCGTGCGCCGCAGACCCAAGGCGGGCCCAAAGCCCAGAGGGGGCAACCACCAGCCCCTCCAAACCGCTGCCATGGTGGTCTGGTTGAACCACAGGTCCTGAAGCTTCGCCGCGGCGCGATCCCGCTTGTTCTTGGGGTTCGCGGGGTCGAAGAAGCGCAGGTTGTGCGCAAGTCCGACCTCTGCTTCGGGCTGCTGATTGTGTATATGCCGGTAGGCCTGGGCGTGCGCCTTCAGCATATGCTTCAGCACCGTGGCAGCCGTCTTGAGATCCTGTATCCCCGGGGGGAAATCACCCAGGACATAGCCGAGCGAGGCGTAGACATTGGGCTCATTGATCGTGCACCAACGTGTGACGTACTCTCCCAGGGCGCTCACGACCTGATCCACGTAGCGGGTGAAGTAGGGAACCACGTCCGGATTCGTCCACCCGCCCTTCTCAGATAGCCAGAGCGGATTGGAGAAGTGGTGCAGCGTGACCATCGGTGTCAGTCCACGGTCCAGGAGTGCTCGCAACATCTCTCGATATCGATCGAGGGCGGCTGTATCGATGTGGCCTGGTGCGACCTCCACGCGGCTCCACTCGATGGAGAGCCGGAGCGTTGTCAGGTTCATCGCTGCAGCCCGATCGAAGTCTGCTTCAGCGTTCTCCCACCAGTTGCACGCCTCCCCTGACGTGTGGCCCTCCGCGATCCGGCCGGGTTGGTGCTCCCAGGCCCACCACTGGTTGTTGGTGTTATGACCCTCAACCTGATGAGATGCGGTTGCAGCGCCCCACTGGAAGTCGGGCGGGAAATGGTAGGTTGCCTTTGCCATCGTCAATTCTGTCCTCCACAACAAGGCCCCGGCACTTAGCCGGGTCCTGAGTCCATTATAGCTGATCCATCTTGCCCCGCAACGGGAGCGGCGATCAGGGACAGGACCATCGCAGTTGATCAGAAATGCACTGTCCGGGAAGGTTCAACGGGCTCCGAAGGGGCCGGAAGCTACGACATCATACAGCTCTCCGCATCGCGCTCGCGTTCTACCTTCCCGGAAGGTCCACACGCGATTGCTCCTGTGATCAGGGACGGGACCACGGCCATCGGAGGCGGTCACCTGGTCGCAGGACCACCGACTGTTCCAGGGTGACGCGACCGGCGGGCGCAGGCGTGCCATCGGCCAAGGTCGCCGGCAGGCGGGTCACTGTCGTGGGCTCGTACCAACCGATGCCTAACCGGTAGCTGCCGCTGGGTATTCCCGCTATGTCGAGCGCGATGGTTTCGCTGACAATCTCGCCGGCGGCCCACCAGCTCGTAGGATACTGCCAGTCACGCGGCATCGCGTCGTCCTGTGCCAGGATCGATTCCGTTGCGGGATCATAGAGGTGGACGAAACGTTTGAAATCGGCCCTTGGTGACGCAGTGGCTTGCCACCAGATCGTGAGGTCCAGCGTTCGGTTCCGCCGATCCAAGACAGTCTCGTAGCCCAGAAGCTGGACGATACCGCCAAAGCGCGCTGTTTGCGCTGTGGGCAGGTCGGGGAGCTCAAAGACTCGCGGATGCGGAAGGATTGCCAGGTCGCCGACGACGCCACACGCTTTCACATCACCCTCCGCGTCGGTGAGGGTCAGCGCAAGGTTGTACGGACCGGCATCGAGCTGGTCGGGAAGATCGAGGTCGACGTGGGCGAGCACCCAAGCGAACCGGGGCCATTCTGAGCTTCGGCTGCCCCGTGCGAGTGGTTGCTCGACCTCGGCTACGGTTTTGCCGTCAGGTGCCGTGACCTGCCAGCGGGCGCTTAGGTCCCTGGCTGGGGCGAGTAAGGCGTTCCACTCAGCCTGCAGCGTGAGGTCATCACCCTCGGCGATGCTGTCGGGCGCCAACACTGTCAGTAGAGCGACCTCCGGTGTCTGGCACAGGATTGTTGCCCCCTTGCGCGTCTGCTCGCAGCAGGCCTCTCGGATATCGTAGAGCGTCGGGGTGGTCAGTTGGATGGGGCTGTCATGCTCGCCACCTCCTTCTCCTGTCGCCTGGAGATAGGTGATGATGCGCAGCGTATAGTCGCCCGGCGCCTGCCCCTCGGGGATCTGGAGCCGGGCTGTATCGACGACCAGCTCCCCGGGATGCCACAGTGTGGTGGGTAGATAGCCATAGCCAGGTTGGTGGTCCTGCTGCGTGACCAACCTCCCGGTGGCATCCAAGACCCTGAGCGAGAGGCGCCAGTTCCTGGGCGTGCCCTGTGTTGACCAGCTCAGCCTTACGGCGAGGTCTGTTGCTGTCTCTTGCCAGACTTCGACGTCGTGCAGGATCAGATCCCGGTAGACTGCGACCACGGTTGTGTCTGGCGCCAAGGGAGCACCCTCCGGAATCCGCAGTGCACCGACAAAGAGCTCACCCATTGTTCTGCCCCTTGCCGTGTGGGCTGTCAGAACACCCGCCGGGCTCCTCAACCGGAGATGGAGGAGGTAGAGACCGCGAGCCAGATCCAGCGGTAGTTCGATCTGCATGCGCGTCGTCATCTCCACTGGCATCGTTATACGGGTCAAAGTGTAGTCAACGTTGTGACGGGGCTGCGCCGGGGAGACAACAGAGAGGGTGGCTGTCAGGGGCGTCGTGGGCAGCTTTGACCAAGATAGGACGACGTCGATAGTATCTCCGGGGCGCGCAGTCCGACCCGAGCTGTGTTGGCTGCCGAATTCAACTGCTGCCAGTTCGGCGATGCCGAAATCAATGGGACCCTGGTGCGGGTAGGGCATCTGGCTGAAGTCAAAGAAGGTAGCCGCCGGTGTCACTGCTGGAGCGGCGCTCTCGGTGGCCTGGCGGCCCAACAGCGGACCAGCCAGTGAGGCAACAGCGAGCACAAGGGCTAGAGCGACTGCACGGGCGAGCCGGGGAAGTCGTGGCCTACTAGGGCTTGCCTGTCCTCGGACTGTCGGTGCTCCGACCGCAAGGAGAGATACAACCGCCGTTACAGCTGAAAGCCACGTCGCGAGCCGGCGCAGTGGCGTCGGATGCAATGTCAATGTGACCGCGTGCTCACCTGACGGGAGCACAACTGACGCACGGCCTGAACCCGGCATCGGGGTGCACGCGGTGGGCACGCCATCGACGGTCGCGTCCCAGTCGGGCCACCAGTTAAGTGGGAAAGCTACCGATGCGGGCCCGTCCGGCAGCGCTACCTGCCATACCTGGTGATTGGATTGCCGCGAGATGAGCTTGGCCTGCAATGGCAAGCCCCCTTCTGCTATGGGCGAGCCGGCACCGTCGACCACGGCCTCAGAAAGGTAGAGGCGCGGGACGACGTCCTCCGGCAGATACTCATAGCGGATCGTGGTGCCGATGTTGCCGGTGAAGCTCTCATAAAG
>JAFGNI010000582.1 GCA_016927095.1 Anaerolineae bacterium
ACGCTGAACAGACAACTCATGACTGGAGACTAGGACTATGCCGCTATCCGGCCTTGAACGCATCACGCGCATCCTGAAGCGGGAGCCTGTCGATCGCATTGGGCTCTTTGAGCACTTCTGGTCCGACACCCAGCGCGTCTGGACCGAGCAGGGGCATATTCAGCCCGGCGAGAACCTCGCCGATCACTTTGGCTTCGACATGGAGCTCTGTTGGGCGTTCAACGTCACGGCTGATTTGGACTACGAGCCGGAGGTGTTGGCGGAGACCGAGGAGACGATCACGACCCGCAACGGCAACTATGCGACGTTGAAGACGCACAAGCTCCACGATGCGACGCCGGAGCATATCGATTTCGCCGTCAAGGAACGGTCCGCTTGGGAGGCGCTGATCAAGCCCAAGCTCCAGCCTGAGCGGCGGCGCATCAACTTCGAGGCCTATCGCGAGACCAAGGCGCGGGCGCGCCAGGCTGGGCGCTTCTTCGCATGGTCGGGCGTCAATGTCTTCGAGATCCTCAAGGATGTGGCGGGCCACGAATACATGCTGATGGGGATGGCGCTGGACCCTGACTGGGTGCTCGACATGGCGATGACCTACGCGCAGCTGACGGTCGACCTCCAGGAGATTCTCTTCGCCGAAGAGGGTTGGCCCGACGGCATCTGGTACTACGAGGACATGGGCTACAAGCAGCATCCCTTTATGTCGCCCAAGATGTACAACGCCCTGATTCAGCCCGCCCATGCCTTGACGGTGGGCTTCGCCAAGGCGCACGATAAGCCCGTCATCATGCACTCCTGCGGCTATGTCGAGCCGCTGATCCCCGGGATGCTGAGGGCCGGCATCGATTGCCTCCAAGTTATCGAGGTCAAGGCGGGGATGGACCTGTTGAAGCTCTACCGCGACTACGGCGAGGTGCTCTCCTTTATGGGGGGCATCGACGTCCGCAAGCTCTACACGAACGACCCCGCGCAGATTGACGCCGAGCTCGAGGCCAAGATCCCGACGGTGATGCAGAACTACGGCTACGTGTTGCACAGCGATCACAGCATCCCGAATACCGTCGACTATGAGACCTTCCGGTACTACATCGACAAGGGGCTGGCGCTAGGGACGTACTCCTTGAATCACTGAAGCGCTGAAAACGGCTGAGGCCACTGTTGGAGTATGTAGACAAGGCCCATTGCGACGCGGTCGTCCGGGCCTATCAGGCGGGCGGCACGCATCGTCCGTGCCCAGCCAATGGGCCAACCGTTCAGTGAACTCAGTGACTCAGTGGTTCTCCATTGACAAGCCCACGACCTATGCTAATGTAGGATCTGCTGTAGTATCATCGCATTGCAGCGCCGAATGACCTGCCTGGCGTAGGGCGTGTGTGCGCGTTGGCAGCAGCGGGGGATCCAGAATGCCGGACTCAGGGCGGTCGCCTTGGGCTGCGGCGTGGGGCGAATCGGAGGGCAGGGGCCTCGGTCGATGCCATCCGTAGGGCAGCTTCTTCCGCCCGAGCCCGACAGCTAACCTCGTAGGCGTGGAGGAAGGACACCTGACCGCACGTGGGTGTCCTTTTTTGCATGGCGGGGATCGTCGGACAGGATGTGTGCGAGGGCGACGCGAGGGAGAAGGCGACAGTGCGAGGTTTCCTGAAGCGGTGGCGCAAGGGGCTGCCTAAGGTCCTGTCGAGGATACGGTACCGGCTAGGTGAGTCCGGGTGGGCAAGCCTGTCATGGTCTGCCCTAATCCGCGGCGTCGTGCGCCCGCAGTTCCTCCGCCAGGCGCGCGATCGCATCGAGCGCAACATCCTCTACCTCTATCTGGACCAGTTCTGGGCCGGCATTTTCATGGCCGCGCTCGCCTTCAACGCCACCTATGCTCTTCGTCTGGGGGCGTCCAACACGCTGCTGGGCTGGCTCTCGTCGATTCCGTCGCTGATCGCGATGACCATCCTCGTTCCCTCGGCGACCTTCCTGGAGGCTCAGGAGGACCGCGGCCCGTGGCTGCGCTGGAGTCTCACCATTGGCCGGGGTGCCTTTCTAGGCGCGGCGATCGTGCCGTGGATCTTCCCGCAGCATGCGGCGGAGGCCGTCGTCGCGGTCCTGATCCTCCGAACGCTGCCGATGCAGTTCTACAGCGCGGGGTTCAGCCCGATGCTCGCCGATGTGATTCCTGTGCGGGATCGCGCACGGGTGATGGCCAACCGCAGCATTATTATGAGTGCGACGGTGGCGGCCTGCACCTTCCTCTTCGGCCTGTGGATGGATGCGGCAGCCAAGATACCTTGGGCCGCATTTCCCACCAACTATCAGATCGTTTATATCATCGGTACCGTTGCCGGCTTGCTCAGCACCTGTTTTATCAGCCGCATTGAGCTGCCGAAGGTGGCGGTCATTCGCCGGGAGCGATCGCGTGGAGCGCGTCAGGCTGCTGGGCCTTCGGCCCCTACCAAAGTAGCGCAGGTTGATGATGAGGCGCCTGAGGGTGCCACCGGTGGCGAGCGACGGCGGGGAGGGCGACAGGCGCTGCACGGTCTTGGTCGCGTCCTGGCTGCCGGCTGGTCGCGCCTCCGGGCGAAGGTCGCCGACACGGTTGCGCCGGTGAAGACTATCGCGCAAGACAACCCGCAATTTGTGAAGATCGTGGTCAACACGTTGGTCTTCGACACCGGCGCCTGGCTGGTGGGGCCGCTCTACACGATCCTCTTTGTGAACCAACTGGGGGCATCGGATAGCTGGATTGGTCTCAACACCACGCTGGCCCACATGGGCATCATCGGCGGCAATCTCATCTGGCGGCGTCTGATGGACCGCTGGGGGAGTGAGACGGCGTTGCGACGTTCGGTGCCGATGGCGGCAAGCTATGCACTTCTGGTGGCGTTCTTCCCTAACCTGACGCTGATCCTGTTGTTTGGCGTCCTGATCAGCCTGGTCAATCCCGGCGTCACGCTCAGCCATACCAACACGCTCTACCAGATCTGCCCACAGGAGCGGCGTGCGAGCTTCATGGCGCTCTACGCGACAGTCGCGAATGTCGGCGCCTTCCTGGCGCCCATGGCCGGCGTCGCGCTCTCCAATGTGATCGACATTCGATGGATCTTGTTGGCCGGCGGCCTGATCCGCTTGACGGGTGCGGTCCTGTTCCAGGTCAACAAGGTGCGCGTGCCGGAGGCAGCGACGATCTAGATGGCGAGAGCAGAGGGAATCTTGTCCCGGCGCTGGGCCGGGTTTCGGTACCGGCTAGGCGAGGCCCGGTGGGCGCGCGATCTCTGGCGTCGCCTTCGCACACCCCGGCGCCCGCTCAAGGAACGGTCGGAGGTCGAGCGCAACATCCACTATCTCTATGTGGAGATCTTTTGGGCCGCGATCTTCAGCGCCGTCTTCTCCTTCAACGCGACCTATGCCTTGCGGCTGGGCGCGACCAACCAACAGGTGGGCTGGCTCTCCTCGATCCCGTCGTTCTTTGCGATGTTTATGATGGTGCCGGCCGCGAGGTTCATCGAGAGCCGCATTAATCCGTACCCATGGACTCACGGCGCGTTGGCGTTAGGCCGGTTTGGTTTCATGGCGGCGGCCTTCGTCCCCTGGCTCTTTCCTAACCGCGCTGCCGAGGTTGTGATCGCGCTGTTCATCGCACGGACGATCCCCATCACCTTCTTCAACACGGGATTCAGTCCGATGCTGGCCGATGTGATTCCGGAGCGCGAGCGCTCCCAGGTCTTCGCCAATCGCAACATCATCCTGAGCGCGACGACGGCGGTCGTCACCTTTCTCTCGGGTGAGTGGCTGGATCTGGCCAAGGACTGGTCCTGGGCGGCCTTTCCTTTCAACTACCAACTTCTTTACATCGTCGGGGGCCTCAGCGCTCTGGCCAGCGCCTACTTCGTCACGCGTGTCAAACCACCGCTGCCTAAGCTCTCGCCGAGCAAGGCCAAGGCCGTCATTGGGGGAGCGGCTGGACGTCTGAGTCTGGCGAAGATTCGGGCGACAGCGTCGGAGTTGGTCCACGAGCGCCGGGATTTCGCGGTCATCATCGCCAATACGCTGTTGTTCAACCTGGGTGCCTGGTTGGTGATGCCGCTCTACACGATCCTCTTTGTCCGTCAGCTGTCGGCCTCCGACAGTTGGATTGGGCTCAACACGACCCTCGCGAACCTGGGCGTCATCGCCGGCTATGCCCTCTGGCGCCGTTGGATTCCACGCTTAGGCGACAACCGCGCACTGCGACTGACGGTACCGCTTGCAGCCAGCTACGCCTTCTTGGTCGCGCTCTTCCCGAACCTGACCCTGATCCTCGTCTGGGGCATCTTGATCAACCTGATCAATCCCGGCGTCAACCTGAGCCACACCAACGTCTTCTACCGTGTCTGTCCCGAGGAGCGCCGGGCTAGCTACATGGCCTTCTACTCCTCGGTGATGAACGCGGGCGCCTTCGTCTGCCCGATGATCGGCGTGGCCCTTTCGGAGGTGATGGATATCCGTTGGGTTCTGGTCATCGGTGGCATCGTCCGCCTCTTGGGTGGCTTCATGTTCTACATCTGGCCCGTTGAGCGAACGCCGTCCGAACCCCAGGCGCCGTCTCTGGAGCAGGTATCCGATGCGTAGCTATGTCACAGAGCAGCGTCACGTGAACCGACAACCCAGACTTGCCGCAAGCGCAGACGCAACCGTTCGTAGTAATCGATTCATCGGTTACGCTTCTGCGACAGCTACCTCGTCCGATCATGCGAAAGCGCCCTGCTCTGGATTTCGGCCGGCGAATCGTCGAGGATCCATAGTCCGGAAACCGATAAATCGGTTACTACGAACGGCTTCTATTCTGCGAACGGCTTCTATCCCCGAGGGTAGCACGCTTTGTTCGGCTTCCACAAGACCCATCGTGACTCAAGACTCTCGACTCAAGATCCCTTCATTGGAGCAACCATCATGGGCAATTTGAACGCGAATCTTAAGGACTACGCCGTCCGCGCCGTCCATTGCGATCATCGCGCGGATGACGACGCCGTCTACGAGGCGCTGGTGCGGGCGACCGCACCGCTCACCCGGTCGTGGGAGAAGCTGGAAGCCGCAGA
>JAFGNI010000583.1 GCA_016927095.1 Anaerolineae bacterium
CCTAGCAGTACTTTCGTAGCTATACGGCGGCCCCCTGTTGCGTCATACTACCTGTACACTGTTTCACCGGAGAGAGACAGGCGACCGATGACGGAAGGGGCAGAGCGATGCCAGACCAACCCAACGCTGCAGCAGACGCATGTGAACCGGCGATCTACCAGATCACCGTCGAAGGCCATCTGGGACGACACTGGGAGGGCTGGTTTGAGGGTCTGACGATCACAACCGATGCCGACGGCAACACCCGCATAACCGGTCACGTGGTCGATCAAGCGGCGCTGTTTGGTCTGCTGCGCAAGGTGCGCGATCTTGGCAAGCCATTGCTCGCCGTCTCTCGCATAAGAGCCGAATAAACAAAGGAGCCTAAAACAATGAACACACCCAAGTTGACTGCGAGGATTGCCGGGATACTCTATTTCGTCGTTTTCGTGGCAGCGATGTTTGGCCCGATCTACGTGCAATCGACGCTCGTCATGCCTGATGACGCGACCGCGACAGCCGCCGCTATCGGCGCCTCTCCGTCGCTGTTCCGTGCCGGCATTGGTAGCTACTTCGTGATCCTGTTGAGCGAGATACCACTGACCATCCTCCTCTATGTGCTGATGCGCCCGGTGAACAAGACGCTATCTCTGATCGCAGCAGCCTTCAGAATCGCGATGACCATCATCCACGGTATGAACCTGCTGAACCAGCTGGCAGCACTGACGCTGCTGAGCGGCGCCGACTATCTGGCAATCTTTGAACCTAACCAGCTCCGCGCGCTCATGCTCTTCTTCCTCAACGCGCACGAGCTTGGCTGGTCCATCGGCATGGTCTTCCTGGCCCCCCACGTCGTGCTGCTGGGCTATCTGGTCTACCAGTCGGGCTATATGCCCAGGATCCTGGGTGTCCTGTTGGTCCTGGCTGGCGTGAGCTATCTGATCGACGGGGTAGCACTGCTCTTGGTACCCGGCTACACGGTGACGCCGGTGGTGCTCGCGATCTTCATCACCGTGGCTGAGCTGGTCTTCCCGCTGTGGCTGCTGATCAAGGGGGTCAACGTCAAGGCGGGGCCGAGAGTTGCGCTCATACCTGCGTGACAGCACAGACGGCGAAGGGGTAGAAACCCAGACGAGAGACGCCACCCAGGTGGCACACGCTCCGGGACCCAGAATGGCCTTCATGGCACTTGGGTCCCGGAGATGTGATAAGCTCGGTCGAGCGCACGGAGCAGGTAGCTGCCTAATGCGAAGGCGATCTGCCCTAAGGAGTTGACACTCTCCTCAATCCATTGTCGCGCGACGGTCTGTTCACCACCCGTCATCCCCGCCATGCTCAACATACAGACAACAGACACAACGAACATGGCCGACGCGAGCGGTGCTTTTCGCCGCCAGGCCAGATAGCTCAGGATACCGTGTACGCTCAGGCTGGCGATGGTCATGATGGCCAGCAGCGGGATCTTCCACAATGCCATTGCGGCCAACCTCGTATCCCAGGCTTTCCTCTCATCCCTGGCAACCTGAAGCAGGCTCACCAACATGGCCAGGAACCCTGGCGCCAAGAGCATGAACTGCAGTTCGCCAAGCAACCAGAAGTCGCCTATCCCCAGCGTGACCAGCAGCTTCCATGTTGCCTTTGTTGTGCCACCCAGGACAACAAGAGCGGTACCGCCGGTCATCGTCATCGCCGCGAATCGGCGATGGGACAGCCTGACCCAGCGCACCAGGTAGACTGCTCCCACGAAGAAGGCCATGTTGGGAACGAAATCCAGCAAGCTCAACGCTAAAGAGTACGTGTCGCGCGCCATATCGGGCCCTCACCGTCTTCCGTGTAGTTGACATATATGATGATGGCGGGCAGTCCTCGCCGTCACAAAGCCTAACGCTGGAGACCTCTCCTGGTCACGCAGCTCATTGCCTGAGCTTGCGACTATATTTCCACCAGGCGGCGTTCATTACCGGACGCGACGACGGCCAGGGCCAATCTGAGGGCGGCAAGGCCATCAGCCCCGGTCACCGGGACATCGGTGTCGTTGAGCACGGCGGCAACGAACGCCGCCAGCTCGGCCCTGATCGGCTCCTCCCGCGGCAAGGGGAACTGAATCGTGCGACCCACCGTCACGCCTCGGAAGCCATGTTCCACGGTAGGCATCGCGCCTTCAACGTCGCCATTCTCAAAGAAGGTCAGCGTCTGACCCACGCAGTCGGCACGCAACATCCCCCGCGCGCCCAACACATCGACATCCCGGGCCCTCGTGGGCGTCAGCCAGTTTAGCTGTAGCATCCCAACGACGCCGCTGGGAAAGCGCAAGAGCGCAGTGAGCAGATCCTCGTGCTCGGCGTGGAGCCGTTGCGTGGTCTCGGCGTAGACACTCAGCGGCGCCTCACCTGTGATGTACCGCAGCAGGTCGAGGTCGTGAGGAGCCAGATCGAGCCCGACCCCGACGTCTTGCACCCGGTAAGGGAAGGGACCGATGCGCCGGCAAACAACCTGATGGAGGCAGCCCAGCTCGCCGGCATCCATGTGCTGTTTCAGCGCCCGGATCGGGGGATCGAAGCGCACGATGTGGCCCACCATCAGCTTCCGCTCCGCGGCCTCGGCAGCGACGATCAGGGCCCGGGCTGCCTCGACTGTGTCGGCGATAGGCTTCTCCACCAAGACGTGACAACCTGCAGCCAGTGCCGCCTTAGCCACTTCCAGATGTAAGACCGTGGGTACCGCGACCGAGACCAAGTCGGGCCTCTCCGTAGTCAGCATCTTCTCGTAGTCCGTGTAGGCTCTGCCGCCGTAGCGCGCCGCAATGCGCACGCAGTTGGTCTCCGTCGCACCCACCGCGCCCACAAGCTCGGTCTCGGGCAACTCGGCATAGATGCGAGCGTGACGGCTTCCCATCGATCCTACGCCGATCACGGCGGCTTTCAACTTCGACATCGCGAACCTCCTCAGAAACGGGCAACAGACCTGGTGGGCAGTAAAGCTGGTTCGTAGCAACCGCTTCAGCGGTTCCGCAAATCCGGATAGGGCACCGGAACGACTGAGCCCCCACACTGTCTCGTAGCCTGCTGACAAATCCTCGAAGCACCCCGTCGTACGGCCCACAAACTCCAGCGGGCAAATTCCCTTCCGGGTGAACGGCCCGTTGAGCACCTGCCGAGCCACGATGATGCACGTGTAGCCCGTGGTCCGGGCTATCGACGTCGCATCCGTCTCGGGGTCATACACATCCACCAGATCGTAGGCCATCCGGCAGGACTTGCCGCCCTTGTGCCCCTCGATTGCGACTTGGAACACAATCTGGTCCGCCAACCCGTCAGACAAGCGCAGGCCGGCACATCTGCACCGCTCAAGCCACAGTATGAGGCCAAATGATGACCCCGGCAAACGTGCCGATAGATGCCGACAGAACCGAGTAGCCTCGCACCCCGCCGTGAGCTTTCACCGGCGGTCTCGACTCACCACCGGGAGATAAGTGGTGGTACCGTTGACCACAACCACCGCTTGGCGGTGTAGCACAGTGCCCTGACCATCGTTCAGGACGGCAGTGTTGACGATCACCTGGGTTCCCACGATTTGGTCACTGATCGTGGCGCTGAAGCGCACCGTAACGGGCGCACCCGACGGCACCTCCCCACGCCAAGTCACCGTGCCGCCGTTCTGGCTTGCCAGCCCCGAGGAGGCCCACAGGTTCCCG
>JAFGNI010000584.1 GCA_016927095.1 Anaerolineae bacterium
AACCTGATGGGCGACCTCGCCGGGGTGATCTGTGACGGCGCCAAGGCCGGCTGCGCGCTCAAGCTCAGCACCGCCGCGGGCACTGCCGTGCAGGCCGCCCTCTTCTCGCTCCAGGGTGTCGAGATCAACCCCACCGACGGCATCATCGACGCCACCCCCGAGAAGACGATGCAGAACGTCGGCACCCTCAGCACCCAGGGCATGATCGCGACGGACAGGACGATATTGCAGATTATGATGGCGAAGGAATTCGCAGCGTAGGCCGCGGCCAACAGCACAGCCATCACGATACACGATTCATTGCTTCCGCCGATAAATCGCGCATCGTGAATCGTGACTTTCGACTTCGACTTATCGGGCTACCCGAAGGCATCCCCTTGCGTCCGGCCCGATTCTCAGTAGACTAGATATGTAGACGAGCCCTGCATCCCACCTGAAGGACAATGCCGATGAACTGTCCGGCATGCCAATCGCCTCTTGGGGTCTATGACGAGGTCTGCCCTCAGTGCGGAACACCTCGTCCCGCGTTGCCGCCACGCTTCGCCGAAGCTCGACGGCGCTTCCTGGTACTGCGTCAGCAGGTCGACGCCGGTCATCTCGGCGACGAGGCCTTTGACGCGGCATTGGCCGACCTTGTCATCCGGGACGGCGACGGTCAGACGTGGATGCTGGGCGCGGAGTCCGGGGACTGGTACCGTGCTGAAGGGACAACCTGGATCAGAACCAACCCACCCACCCCGGGAGGGTCGGCCTCGTCCGCCAGGACAAACGTGCCGGATCGACGCGGCGACCGGGGCCTCCGCGCGGCGCTGGCAGTAATCGGTTGCAATGGACTCGCCGTTGTGCTGTCGGTCCTGCTGCTGGGCGCCGTTTGGCTAGCCGGGCGATCCGGGCCTCGCCCGGCGGCGACGTCATCGCCGGACGTGCCGTCAGCGGGGCGCGTGCGCCTGACACCCAACCCACCGGTTGCTGAGCCAAAACCGACGCTCCTCACAGACCAACCCGGACTCGTACCGGAGCCAACGGAAACGTCCCCCGGAGCCGCCCAGGCCCCTGTCACCATGACGATGCCCGATCTGCCCTTCACGATCAGAGCCTATGACCCAGCACGGGACTCGGGGACAGGGAGCCTGATCGAGACCTTCTCCGACGACGCTCGCCAGGCTTATGCTGAGGCCGGCATGCAGCCCGGCGAAACCTCCTGGTACACCGTCGTGGGCGAGGGAGAGCCCATTCGACTCTCAATCGGATGGTGTGCTGCGGATGCGACCGCGCTCGAGAGCAATTGGGACCAGATGGACTACGAACTTGAGATCGACGGTATCGCCATCGACCTGGCATGGCTGGCAGTAGACGATCGCCTCGACGGCGATCGCTACTGTCGCACGTTCCAGGGCGTGCTCTCCGGCTGGACCCTTGGCCCGCACACCATCACCGTTCGGCAGCACGTCTATGCCGCCCTCGACGATGGATGGGACCTCTACACAGCAGGTGACTACGTCCGGCGGTGGGAGGTCGACATCGTTCCTCGCTACAAAGCAGATTTCGGCGACGCCTCGGCGTGGCGTACCCTCGACGAAGCCAACGTTGCCTCCTGGCCCGAGGGCGATGCCTACCACATAGTGGTGCATCATGAGAACTGGCTGACCACGGCCCTGCTGCTGGAGCAGGACTACGACGACGTCTATCTGGCAGCCACAGTTACCCACGTCGGCGGCCCGGCCGGCTGCTATGGGCTGGCCTTTCGCGCGCAGGACAACGACAACTTCTACCTCTTCGCTGTGTCCGACGAAGGTACCTATGTACTGCGCAAGCAGGTCGACGGTGGTTGGGCCGACATCGTGCCGTACACTTACGCCGAGGCCATCCGGCAGGGCGGTGAAGCAAACAAGCTGTGGGTGGTCGCCGAACAGGCTTCGCTCTCGCTCTACGCCAACGGCGAATGGCTCATCACGGTAACCGATGACGCCTTCAGATCGGGCGGCTTCGGCCTGGCGGTCCAGAGCCTCGACGCCCCGGAAGTCCACGCAGCGTTCAGCCATTTCTGGGCGGAAGGGATTCCCAATGACATCGTACCCTAGGGCAGACTCGTCGTTGACAGCGGGCGAGGCCCGGCAGTCGCAGCTCGAGGCGCGGTTGGCGGAGCGTTGGCAACTGAACCCAGCCCCCGACGCGACGGTCGAGGAGGCCTTCGGTGCCTTTGAGACCTGGGTCCTACCCCTCGGTGAGCACCGGCTCCTGCTCCACCCGGCGCATCGTCAGTGGTTCTACCTGGATCGCCTTCACGGAACTTGGGAGGCCACAGGTTTCGGGCCGGGTGAGGTCATATTCTACGTCGTTGAAAGCAAGTTGGGCTGCCGGCGCCGGGCGCTGCCGCCAGTTACGTGCCCGGCGTGCGGCGTGACCGTGCCCGGTGGCAGCCGTTTCTGTCCCAAATGCGGGGCGCCACTGGCCGTGGCCCGGCTGCGCTGCGCGGTGTGCGGGGCAGACAATGAGCCAGACAGCCGGTTCTGCAGACAGTGTGGCGTGCCGCTAGCGGGCGCCAGAAAGATCGGGGAGATCTAGAACCAATGGACGCTATCCTGCGCTTTGTCGGACTGCTGAGCACCGCATTGAGCATCGCGTTGGTGATCGTGATGTTGCTGACCTTCCGGCGAGAGCGCCGCATCGGCGCGCTCTCGCTGCTGCTTTCCGGAGCCCTAAGCCTGATCATGCTCCCGGTGTTCGTGCTGCTGAGTGGCGCCCGGCTGAACCTGCTGGTTGCAGTCCCCTTGCTATTGCTGGGAATGCTCATCGGTTCGCTCCGCGGGTTCACGACCCGGCTCAGCTGGCGCGGCGACCACATCGTTGCCCGACACTCAGTTTGGTTTCTGGTCGGCTGGGCGATCTCGCTGATCTTGGCCCAGCTCCTGGTGCTGATAGGATCGGCCCTAGCGGCTGCCGTGGGCCTGATGCCGCTCTGCCTGAGCACCGGGACCCAGGTTGCCATAGCCGGTAACCTGTTGCTGCGGAGGCTACTGATGCGTCCGCCGTCGCCGCAACGACCGGCGACGCTGCCCGAGCGGTAAGGGAGGCAGGAGATGACCCAAACAACGAGCCGGTGTGCGTGGCACTTGTTCCTCGGCGGCCTAGTGACCCTGGTGCTTGCCCTGCTGACGGTGCATCACGTTATCGGACAGGCGCCGGATTGCCCTGCCGGCTTCGTCTGGAATGCGAACTCGGGGGTCGGGTGTGTGCAGGAGGACTGCTTCGACGTCGGCAATAGCCGCCTGTCCTATACCGGGTCCTGCATCTGCAACGAGGGCTACAAGGGCTGCTTCGAGCCCGTGGACACCACCAACGTCGCATGTGGTCCCTTCTGCCCCGCCTCCCGGCTGGTCGCCTGTGTGGGACCGGAAGCGCTCTGCCCAGGGCAGGCGCCGTTCGCGGCTCCTGAGTCGCCGGCATCATCCGGTGAGGAAGCACCCGAGCCCGTCGACGCCGGCGAGCCGGCAGGCCCTGTCGCTCCCGAGCCTGATCTGCCTGCCGGGACCACTGCTGAGAAGCCCCCTTCTGTGCCCGGTCTCATCCATGATCTTGAGGACTTCCTCGCGGGCCAAGGCATCTCCGGACCGAGTCCCGAAGGCGCGGCTGCCGGGAACGCGGCGCTCACGGCGCTGATCGGCGCCTGGGTCCTCATCAACGCCGCTGCGGGCGTGGATATTGGCGATTTGCTGCGGGCCGTACAGGATTGGCGCGGCAAGTCGCGCATTGCCGGGCCCGCGCCGGCGGCGTCATCGAAGCCGGCACCGACGCAGCCGGCAAGCACGGCCCCTTCGACATCCACGACACTGATGTCAAAACCGGCAATCACCCCGCCGTCGCTGTCGCGGGCCGGGGTGATGCCGCCACAGGGCCCCACCCCACCACCACCGGGTCCGACAACCGGGACTGTGCCGGGACAGCCGGTGGCGGCCCGGTCGCAGGTCGGCGGGACAGGGGCCGAGGAGGCGAAAGCCCCGCCCACAGCCGATCCGGCCAAAGTGCAGGAACTCGAACGCCGGTTCCGGCAGATGGTGGCACGGAAATTGAGCGAGGGTTACTATGTCCGCAACACCGATGTCGTCCGCAAAGCCTGGAATCAGACGCTCGGGCGAATCTCGGACTTGGTCAGCGGCCATACCGGCGGGCAGTGTGACGAGTTCTCCGCGTGGGGTGTGGAATGGACCAAGGGATTCGTCCGCGAGATCTTTGGTGATGGAGCGATTGTCGACGAGGTGTACATCAGTGAGCGTTCATCGCGGGTCTGGGATGATGCGGGTGACTGGGTGGATGACCATGTCTACGACGCGAACCACGTGGCGACGCGCGTGATCTTGCCCACCGGCGAGAGCTACATCTTGGACTACTGGGATGCCGTCGGGAATCAGCAGATGAAGATGGGCACGGACGCAGCCTACGATATGATCTTCGACGAACCCGCGCCGCGCGCGGGCGTGAGGCTGATGACAGAGAGCGAATGGATCCAGAAGTGGAAGCCTGCGATCGGCGTCGATGACGCTGAAGTTCACAACCTAAACTACGCGCAGGCCGAACTGAGATCGTGGATCCGTGCTTGTGAGACCGAGGAACAAGGGATCCAGATGTGGCGGAATATGAAGCTACGCGGCGTGCAGGACCACCAGATGGAGACCATCATCAACAACTACAAGAAAACCCACGTGTGGTGGGAGCTTCAGTAGG
>JAFGNI010000585.1 GCA_016927095.1 Anaerolineae bacterium
ATGACCTGGCTGCTCAAAGACCTCGAGGACAACCTGTTCGTCACACGGGAATGGGGTCGCCCCGTGGATCTCGAACGCTATTGGTTCAGCCACGGTGGGGTGACAATCCAACCCAATCTCATGGACCTGGCGCTGGACTATCTCCGACGAGGTCAGGTGAAACACGCCTTGCGGGCGCTCTTCAACAACTTTGGTGCCTCGCTCTATCCCGATGTCCGTACCTTCACCGAACATCCGGTAACGGAGCTCGGTCACGGGGTCGGTCCTTTCTACAAGTCCTCGGATGAGAGCAAGGCCCTCATCTGGCTGCGCCACTGCCTGCTCCACGAGGAGGGCGACACGTTGCATCTGGCCCTCGGTGCTCCGCAAGCCTGGTTTGCCACTGGTCAACCCTTCGGCGTCCACAACATGGCGACGTCCTTCGGCCCCATCTCATACCAGATCGCGCGTTCCGCTCAACACACATTGATCACGTTCCAGCGCTCCGCCGACCATCCCCGTGCCTCGCGCTTGCAGGCAATCGCCGTCCACGTGCGCCACCCGGGTGACGCTGTCGCGACGTCGATACACGTGGATGGCGTTCCGCTGCCAGCTCTCCCAGTGGACAACACGGTTGTGGTATCGTCCCCACCACTCAGTTGCCAGATCGACGTGGTCTATTAAGAATCACACATACGGAATACGAAATCATAAGTTTGTACTGGTCAAAATGTGAAACATGATTACAATATATTAAGTAATCACGTTACACATCGAGAGGGACGAATGAACACAAGTGACGCCGTCACAGAGCCTAGTCAAGATACCGCAGCGCAGCCCGATGCTCGACCATGGACAGCAAGGTTCTTCACCATCTGGATCGGGCAGGCACTGTCCCTGATCGGCAGCCAGGTGGGTGGGTTCGCCCTGGTCTGGTGGCTGACGCAGGCCTCGGGTGGCTCGGCGACGGTGCTGGCGACCTCATCCCTGGTCGCCATGTTGCCGATGGTCTTCCTCGGCCCATTCGCCGGTGCGATGGTGGATCGCTGGTCGCGCCGGTGGGTGATGGTTGTCGCTGACAGCATCGTTGCGGCTTTCTCGGCCCTCCTCGCCGTCCTGGCGTGGGTTGGCGCCCTGGAGATCTGGCACATCTACATCATCGTGTTCGTGCGGGCACTTGGGGGCACCTTCCACTTCGTCGCGATGCAGGCAGCCACTTCGCTGATGGTCCCCAAGGACCAACTGCCGCGGATCTCAGGCATGAACCAGGCACTCCGCGGGGCGCTGGGCATCATCACACCTCCTCTGGGGGCGCTGGCGATGGGCCTGATGCCGCTTCACACGATAATGGGCATCGATGTAGCGACAGCGGCCTTCGCCGTCACGCCGCTCTTCTTCATCCACGTTCCGGACCCGGAGCGCAAGCCCAGTCCTCACGGTCCGAGGCGCGCCGAAGGAGCGCCCGGCCTCGCCCAAGGCATCCTCCAGGACGTCCGCGAGGGGTTCCTGTACATCTGGCGCTGGCAAGGCCTCTTCATTGTCCTCCTCGTCGCCGCCCTACTCAATGGCGTCATCAACCCAGCCTTCTCACTGATGCCCATCCTGATCAAAGAGCACTTCGGGGGTGACGTACTGCAACTCGGCTGGGCACAGTCAGCCTGGAGCATCGGCCTGATTGCAGGGGGCGCACTGCTCAGTATTTGGGGCGGCTTCAAGCGCAAGATCTTCACCTCGCTGATGGGCCTGATCGTGGCCGGCTTTGCTTTTGCCGCCGTCGGACTCGCACCTGCCACCGGGTTTGCTCTGGCGCTGGCCGGCTTATTGGTCGCTGGTCTGTCAAACCCCATCATCAACGGCCCTTTCTTCGCCATCCTCCAGTCGGTGGTCGCCCCTGATGTCCAGGGACGCGTCTTCACCGCCATCGATAGCGTGGCCGGATTGGCAGCTCCTGTCGGGATGGCTATCGCGGGTCCCCTCGCCGACGCCCTCGGCGTCCAGGTCTGGTTTCTCATCGGTGGTATCATCAGCGTGGCAATGGGGCTCGGGCTACGCGCTATCCCGGCCGTCATGAATCTCGAGTACCACGATCCGACAGAATGACAGGAGGGATACCTTGGCACTGACACTCTGGCGAGCAACGGTTGTGACGCCACACCGCACTATTGAAGAAGGTGCGGTGAGCATCGATGAGGATGGCGCTATCGCCTACGTCGGTCCAGCGGATGCAGTGCCCGATTCGGTTCCGACCGGCGTACCGGTTCCGACCGGCGTACCGGTTCCGACCGGCGTACCGGTTCCGACCGGCGGGGGCGGAGACCGGCTGACCTTGGAGGGCTATACCGTCGCGCCCGGGTTTCTCGACATCCACGTCCACGGCGGTCACGGCATTTCCTTCGGCGAGGGCGACGACCTGGAGGAGGAGCTCCACGCCTATTCGGCCTGGGTGGCTACTACAGGGGTGACCGGCTTCCTTCTCAGCGTCGCCGCACCGGATTCCCAGGCCCTACGCGCCCTGGTCCAACGCTACGCTGAGATCCTCGAGCGGGGCGCATTCCCTGGCGCCCAGCCACTTGGTCTCCACCTAGAGGGCCCATACCTGAACCCGGAGCAGAAGGGCACTTTCCACCCCGCCTGGTTGCGCCCACCTGTGGTTGCCGAGGTCGAGGCGCTGTTAGTGGATGGCAGAGGCTGGATCCGCCAGATGACGCTGGCGCCAGAGCTGCCGCACGCTTACGAGGTCGCTGCCCTACTCCACGAAGCCGGTGTCGTTGCGTCGCTGGGCCACTCCAACACCGATTACGCCACAGCCGCCGCAGCCCTTTCTGAAGGCCTTGATGACACCTTCAGCCACGTGACCCACACGTTCAACGCCCAACGCGGTTTTCACCACCGTGAGCCTGGGGTGCTTGGCGCAGTCCTGGCCTCCGACTCTGTAACGGCGGAGCTCATCGCCGATACCGTTCATGTCCATCCCGGCGCCATGAAGGTGATGCTCCGCTGTCTCGGCCCGGAGCGCATAGTCTTGGTCACCGACGCAATGGCGGCGGCAGGCCTGGGCGACGGGCAGTACGAGCTCCTGGGCCAGGAGGTCTTCGTGAGGAACGGCGCGGCCAAACTGGCCAGCGGCACAATCGCCGGAAGCGCAGCGACGATGATCCAGTGCCTCGGTAACATTGTGCGAATCCTGGGGGTTCCGTTGCCAGAGGCGATCCGCATGGCCTCTCTGAATCCCGCACGAGCGATGAAGCTGGAGAACCACCATGGTCTCCTGGAAGCCGGTCGCAACGCCTCACTGGTGGTGCTTGATCCCGACCTGAACGTCGTCATGACCCTCGTCAACGGACGGATCGTCCACTCAACGGAAAGGATTGTCACACGATGAGCTTGAGAGATGAGATCTTCGAACAGCCAGCGGTGTTACAGCGCCTGATCGAGACTCAGTGGCCCGCGATCCAGGCAATCTCACGCGAGATCCGGACCCGGATCGACGATGGCGACATCGACTACGTGTACCTGACCGCACGCGGCACTTCCGACCACGCCGGTTACTATGCCCAGTACCTCTGGGGCGCCTACAATGGTCTGCCAGTGGCCCTGGCAGCGCCCTCGCTCTTCAGTGTCTACCG
>JAFGNI010000586.1 GCA_016927095.1 Anaerolineae bacterium
ACGTGGGAGGTGGGCGGAACCGCGCTGTCGTCTTCGACAGGGATAATAGCCTGGAGCAACTTGTGCACCCGGTCCGCGCGCAGATAGGCGTCCATCCGCTTAGGATCATCCTTGTAGGTCTCAGCCCACTCTGCAAAGTGCGAGAAGAGCCGTACCCGCATCAGGGGCAACTCATAGGGCGTGGCGCTGTTGATGACGTAATCGGCAGTATGAACGTAGGGAATGATGTGCCGGAGCTCGCTGCTGCGTACATAGTGCCAGTGCTCCAGCGTCTGCTTGGGGGCATAAGCACGTTCCCGGGCATCGCGCACCATCCGCCGCATCAGGCGTAGGTCCGTGAACCGAATGTAGTTGTTGTCCGGGCCCTTCATCTGCAGCAGCGTCTCGATGTAGAGTTTGAATTTCTGCTCGTGCGGAATCGCCTCGGTCATCCCCTCATAGAGGCCATGGAGGCTGTCGATCAAAATGATCTGATCCTCCCGAACCCGCATCGGGGTAACCTCAGGCTGTCGGGTGCCGGTCTTGAAGTCATAGTAGGGCAGCATGACCTCTTCGCCCGCGATCAGTCGTTGCAGATGGTCGTTGATCAAGGCCAGGTCCAGCGCTTGCGGCGTCTCGAAGTCGTAGTCCCCAAACTCATCCTGAGGATGCATGTCGAGGTTGAAGAAGTAGTTGTCGACGTTGAGCGACACGAGACCAAGACCTTCGCGCTCCAAACGCTCGGCAAGCTTGATGGTCGTCGTCGTCTTATTGGAGGAAGATGGCCCGGCGATGATCACGACGCGGACGGTCTCGCGGCTATTCAGAATCTTGGCTGCCGCGTCGTCCACATCGTTCTCATAGGCCAGATCCGTCTCCCGCACGATGTCAGCAAACTCCCCCTTCGCCAGGCGCTCATTGAGACGGAAAACGTTGTGAACGTTGTGGTCCACTGCCCAGTTGAGGACCTCCCATAGCTTGCGATAGGGGATGCTTTCGGGATCTCGCTGCGACTGCCCCGTCTTGCGGCGCTCGCGCCGGATAGCGCGCTCACGGCGATAGAGGATATAGGCTTTGGCGGTCCGTGCGTGACCGTTTTTGATCAACACCTGCTCAACAATGTCCTGGATCTCTTCAACGGTAGGGATCCGGTCCTCGCCACAATTTCGCTCGAGGATATCGACAACTCTGTCCGTCAGCGATTCGGCAATGCTCCGATCACGTCCACCAACGGCGACAGCCGCGCGGTAGATCGCATTGGTGATGCGCTCGCGATTGAAAGGAACGACGGCGCCCGTGCGCTTGACAACCTGCGTCAGACACTCACTCATCCTAGACCTCCTCGCACAGGATCAATATCCTAGATGTCACTCTACAATTTTAGCATAGGACGGACACTTGCGTAGTTGGGGCGCTGCGCGCCGCCAAACCGAGTGGCGCCCGCGGAATGTGGTCAGATGTTCTATTTGGGTCTTGACGTAGAACATATGATCGAATATAATGTGGTTGGGATAGTTGGGATAATTGGGAAAGCAGAACACCCGGCCCAACGCCCGTAAACTTGGGCACTGGGAGGTTATCTATGGCTGAGCGATTGCCTGAACGACAGCAGAAGGTCTTGGATTGCATCGCGGAATACGTCGATGAGCACGGTTTTCCACCAACGGTACGTGAGATCGGGGACGCCATTGGCGTCAACTCCACATCTCTCGTCTCCTACTATCTGAAGCGTCTGGAGGAGCGTGGCCTCATCGTGCGCGAACCGTCGATGTCCCGCGCGATTCAGCTCACGGAACCCGCCGCGAACGAGATCACGGTTGAGATCAGCGAGAACAACCTCTCGATCCCCTTCTTAGGGTATATCGCCGCGGGCAGCCCGCTCAATTTCGAGTCGCTGGAGGGCAGCGACGAAACCATCGAGATCAACCGCGCGCTCTTCGGTCGTGATGTCTCAGATCTCTACGCGCTCAAAGTCCAGGGCGACTCGATGATCGATGCCCTGATCAACGACGGGGACATCGTGGTCTTCAAACACCAGGAACGTGTGGAACAGGGTCAGATGGCCGCTGTGCGACTCAAGGATGAAAACGAGACGACACTCAAGAAATTCTACGATGAGGGCAAGCGGGTGCGCTTGCAGCCGGCCAATCCCACGATGGATCCCATCTACGTACCGGCCCACAATGTGGAGGTTCAGGGCAAGGTCGTCCTGGTGATCCGGCAGCTATCCTAGCCAGATCATCTCACGATGGGCAGGTAGTGCCGCCACGGTTCAAAACTGAGCCAGAGGTGATCCTCCCAGCGGCTGCCGGCCCCAGTCATAAGCAGCGCGTCGATACGGACAGGCCGGTCCCACACAGCGGCTTGAACCGGGATCACCACATCCTGTCTGGCGAAGGGTCCCAGGCTGCCGCGCCATCCCGTGAGTGCAACGCCTTGGGTAAGGGGTGTCGTCGCCGTGATCGGGCCCAGGCCGGTCATCAACCACAAGGAAAGCGTAGCATCGGCAGCGGTATTCGCGCTGCTATTGTAGATCGTATACGTGAGCGTAAGCGGCTCAGTCGTCCGCACGGGTGTCTCCCACCCCGATTGCCATTGACTTGCCGCCAGGTCGAGCCCCTCACCGTAGAAGGGTGCCTCCCGGACGAAGGCGATATCCCACACCGGCAGCGAAAGCGTCACAGTGGGTGATTGATGCTCAACCCCACCCAACCAGGTAGCGTCCCACGCAAACCTGACCGGGGCAGCAGGAGAGACCGTACCCTGCCACACAATCTCCCGTGAAGCAGGGTCGTAGGTCAACCCAGCCGGCAGCGTGGGCAGGCTCACGTCAAAGGCGACAGGCACGCGATGGACGGCCTCACCGGCCATCGGCTGCCCCCCCGTATTGCGCACCACCAACTCGAAGGTCACCACGTCGCCAACCGCAGCCGTCCGCGGGGAGACAAGGAATTCACTAGCCCCTAACGGCGATAGCCATCCGATCCCATTCGCTAACGCGCGGCTTCGCGCAGGAAGTGACAGCGCTTCTAGGGGGAAGGCATAGAACAGCGTCTGGGACCCTGCGCCACCGGGGCCACCCGTGGCAATCCCTATGGGCTGCCCGAGTTGACCGCGGACCACGGGCGTGGCCGTGGGAAGCGGCTCGATGGTATGTGACCAATTGGGGAATGGATAGCTCAACTGCTCAGCCACCCAGCCCTGACCGGCCGGGTGGCTGGTAACCCCCCTTGCCTCCTTGGCCTGATGGGCCCAATCGGCCAGCAGCACCCCAAGCCGTGTGGTGAGGGGATCATCTTGATGGTGGTAGACGAAGTCCTGGGAGGACAGGAGCAACTTTCCGCCACCATCCAGGTAGGCTTGAAGGCGCGCCACTTCTCCCTCCTCGACGGGCGCGTACCAGTCATAGCCGGTAAACCAGACGACAATCGGATAGTGCAAGAGCGTGTCAGTGGAAGGGGACGTTGTGCCCACCAAGCCTCCAGCCCCAGACCGTGTATCCCAAAGGTCATAAACGATGCCCGCAGCATCCAAGGCATCGCGGTAAGCATCCTCCATCGGATACCAGCGGTCATCGTCCACCAGCAGGACGGAGGCCGGGGTCTTGGTGGTGACGGTTGTTGAGACCGGCAACGGCACATTGTCGGAGGTCGCCGCGATCACGACTGCATCCGAGACGTTGACAGAAACATCTGCCGGTATTGTCACCGTGACGGTGACCAAGGCAGACGCGCACGGCGCGAGCTGAAACACGGTATCGCTCATCTCCGTTGGCCACGTCTGGCCGGACGCGGTCAAGGTCACGGTCTCCTCAGTCCCCGCATACCCGATGTGCCTGACTTTCAGAACGTGGATGACACGCTCTCCGGGCAGGCCAATCTGCGTGGAGGCGGTCACCGATGTCACGGTCAGCCCGGCGATCAAAGGATCTGCAGCCAGCCAGTCAATGCTGCGTTGGAGAACGCTATGGCGGTGCTGCGCGGCGGCAATGCTCTCAAAGCCGAAGGAGAAAAGGAGCGAACGGTAGGGCACGCAGATATCTGCTGCAACGCCGGCACCCGTACCACCGGCATAGGTCCAGGGTATGGCGGCCAGCTCAGGATCTCGCGCGGCGACGACATCCGGAGAGGCCTGGTTATCCGCCCCAGTGCCGCCCCAAAGCTCCAGCTGTAGGCCGGCAAAGGGTCCGCTTCCGGTAATCGCCCTGGTCGCGCTGGTGTCAGCTACATATTGGACGCCCATCTGTTCAGCTAAGTAGGGCCGTGGCGCTCCCCAGAGGGAGCCACCCCCATCAAGATAAGCCACGTCTTGTCCGCTGAGCAGCAAGTTCCCACCAGACGCCAAATAGGTCGAGAGCACTGAGCTGGCGCCGACTAGCCCGGGAGAGCCAAACGGCGACGACCAAAGTACAACGTCGTAGGTCGCAAGCGTCGAGCTGACAGGTACGTCTGAACCGGGATCTTTGATCCTGGCGAGATCGTAGACGTATCGCAGGGCATCCAGGGACTCTGTCCAGTAACTGACTTGACTGCCATAGTACCACGCGCCTTCGTCAATAAGCAGCAGCGCCGGCGCGCGCTCCAGGACGAAATCTCGCGCCGCGGTCGATCCCGCTACGATACTCACGGTTGCTGTTACGACACGGTAGCCTAGTCCGCGCACCTGAAGGGTGTAGTCGCCAACGGGCAGAAGCAGGCTATAGGTACCCTTCGTCGTCGAGATCGCCACGGGCGTCTCCTGCGCCCGGACCCAGACGGTTGAGGTTGGCACCGCGCCGGTCCCTTGGATGGTGAGATTGCCCTGCACCCTCCCGGTAGGCATCGCCGCTAGAGCGAAGTTGAGCTCACGGGAAGGGCCGGCAAGAACATCGACCCGCGACACAGTCTGCGCGTCGTAGCCGAAGGCATCAGCGCGAACCGTATATCGGCCGGGCGTCAGCGCCAGCGTGTAGTGCCCCTCGGCGTCGGTGTTGGTCGTGATGCCAGGGGCTTCACCGGGCACGGTCGTGTCAGGCCAGGCAGTGATGGTTGCACCCGGTATGGCCCGCGCCGCTCCACCTTGGCTAGCATTGTCGGTTACCGTTCCAACCAGGAGTGCGGGTTTCACGAGCGCCACCACAGCCTGGTAGGCGTCGATCTCTCCCCAGCCGCTGTCGTTGTTGGGCAAGGTGGTGATCAGTGGACGCGCAGTCTCTGTGATCACGCGCGTCATCGTCGCTACTGAGATCGTAGGGCTCACGCTCCGCATCAGCGCGCCAAGCCCGGCGACATGCGGTGCGGCCATCGACGTCCCGCTCTTGGAGAGATAGGTCCCCCCAGGGCCCGAAGAGACAATGTTGACGCCCGGCGCCACCACAAGCGGTTTGATCTCATCCCAGGGCGAGGGCCCGCGACTAGAGAACGACGCGACCTGCCGGTCGGGATCACTAGCGCCGACAGCCAGGACGCCGGGATTGCTTGCCGGCGAGCCGACAGTGTGCGACTGCGGTCCCGAGTTGCCGGCAGCGAAGGCCGAGAAGATACCCGCGGCTTCGAGCGTCTGAATGGCCTCCAGGAAGACGGTGGAGTTCATGTCGCTGCTGCTCCAAGAGGCATTCACAGTATCAGGGGCCAGGCTCGCATCGCCATTGGGCGCAAGCAGCCACTGGAATCCGCTCAGTATCCAGGAATCGTACCCGTAGCCGTCGCTGTTCATCACCTTCACACCGATCCAGCGGGCACCGGGGGCGACGCCGACAGACGCACCGACCGCCGTACCAGCCACGTGCGTGCCGTGCCCGTGGTCATCGTAGGGATAGGTCCCGCCGCTGACCGCATCATACCAAGCGCTGGCGTGGTCGAATACACCCTTATCAACATTGCCCCGATAGGCGCCCATGAGATCGGGATGCTGCCAATCAACGCCCGTATCCATCACAGCCACAACCGCTCCCGTGCCACTGACCGCGAAGGTGTGCCAGACGCGCGGCGCATCAATCGCCTGTAGCCCCCAGGGGATCTCGGCAGCGAGAAGGCCCACGTCACCGCCCTCGGCGAAAGAGGGCGCGGGTTCCAGGTATTGCACATAGCGGTCGAGATGCACCTCGGCAACGGCTGGGGACGCTAGCAGAGCCCGGGCGACCGAGGTCGTGACCTCCAAACCAATGGCGTTGACGAGCCAGAGATCGCGCTCCTCGGTGAGGGTGCCGGCGCGGCGGGCCTCGGTCAGGACCGGCGAGAGCGATGCCTTGGCCTGCAGATAGCTCGCCCGCCGCATCGCTACAGCGCGCGCCCGCTGAGCCATCCAGTCATCCGAGGCCGGCGACACAGGCGCAGGTTGGGCACCATCGGAGGGCAGTCGCAAGACCACGATGAGGCGCAGCAATGAGCCATCGGGCGCAGCCGCGATGGCACGTTGGGCCTCGGGTGCGACGTGAGCCGCTAACGGCGGCTGCGGCAGCACGGGGAGAACGTCTTGCGACCCTGCAGGGACGCCAGCAGGAGGACTCCCAGCCGCGCCCAACGCCAACCACGTCAAACCGCCAAACACGAGGGCGCCCAGCCCGGCAACGAGCACGACAAGCAGGGAGCGTAACGGCCTCTGACGACGTTGCATGCGCCTCCTTCTGGACCGTCGCCAAGTGTGCGCCCAAGGTCATCAGGCCCCAGATGATGCGAAAATCCCGCCTGAAAGGCCCGGGCAAAGGGGAATCTTGGATGGATTATACCGGAATCACCCCAGTTGTGCTGCTGGAATTGTAGCCTATACTAGGAGCGTAGCCAGGATGCAATTAAACATTTCATACAACTGCCCAGACACGGCTGGTTATTGACATCCAGATGGGCTATGTTAAACTGATGTGAGAAGCCTTAATCAGGAGGTGCCTCATGGCCGAGACCGAGAACCCCATCAGAGTCGTCTGCATTGAGGACGAGCCAGAGATGATAGAACTCATCAAGCTGATTCTGGGTCGTCGCAACTTCGAGCTCATCGGTGCTGTCGGTGGCCGTGAGGGCTTGGGGACCGTTCGCAAAGTCAAGCCTGACCTAGTGCTGCTTGACCTGATGATGCCGGACATGGATGGTTGGGAAGTCTACCAACAGATGAAGGCCGACGAAGATCTGAATGAGATCCCCGTGATTGTCGTGACGGCGAAGGCGCAAAGTATCGACAAGGTTCTGGGGCTGCATATCGCCAAAGTCGATGACTATGTCACGAAACCCTTCGGCCCTCAGGAGCTTCTTGCGAGTGTCAAGAAAGTTCTGAGCATCGAACTATAAGCTGAACCAGCTTGACGTTCTGCGTCAAGCGCACATAGATGGATCGCCTCACCGATCGTGATCGCGGCGCTGGGATACAGATTATGCTCCTGGCGCCATGTTTTATAGGGCGCCCTCGCCCGCGCAGCACAGCATCAACCGCATCACGATGGAAAGGTTTGGGATAGCCCAGTCAAAACTGGCTGCAGAGCACACCGCTACGGCGGTACTCACCACCGCTTCGGAGGGATTACATCGTGGCAGACACCGAGAAGCAGCGCATCGTCTATATTGAGGATGATCCCGACATGGTTGAGCTTGTAAAGATCATGCTGGATCGACAGAGATTCGATGTTGTGGGTGCTGAGGATGGGACTATGGGTCTGCAGCAGATGCGCGAGGCGCCCACTGCCCTTGTTCTGCTGGACCTTATGCTGCCAGACATGGGCGGATGGGCTGTCTACCAGACCATGAAAGCGGACGCCGAGCTCAGCAAGATCCCCGTGGTCGTCGTGACAGCCCAGAACACCCCCATCGATCGCATCTTGGGCGAGCACATCGCCAAGGTACAGATGTACATCGCCAAGCCCTTCAGCCCCAAGGAATTGCGTTCGGCGGTGGACGCGGTGCTCTCGGGTGGCGCTACGGACCAACCTCATGAGCGGTGATGTGTACCGCCGAAGCGGTGGTTTGTACCGCCGAAGCGGTGGTTTGTACCGCCGTCTTCCGTTTCCTCTCTTTTGCCTTCGTGACGCTGCGAACGAGCCATCAAGGAGCCGTATGTGCCTCGTTGCAGTCTGCTAGCCATAGGCAATGAGCTGCTGAACGGTGAGATCCGCGATCTCAACCTTCACAGTCTCGGTCGTCGCCTCACCCGGTTGGGATTTACGGTCACGGGAGCCGTGATCAGCCCTGACCAACCCGCCAGCATCGCAGAAGGCCTCCTCTTCCTGCTCGACCACAATCCAGACGTAGTGATCTGCTGCGGCGGCTTGGGCCCTACAGAAGACGACCTCACACTAAGCGCCATTGCCGGTGCTGTTGGACGTCCTCTCACGCTCAACGTTGAGGCGCGGCAGATGGTAGAACGGCACTACGATCAGCTGATGGACCGCGGGTACCTGCACCAACGAGGGCCAGAAGCCGCTCGGGTCAAGATGGCGACCCTCCCTCAGGACGCCCAGCCGCTGCCTAATCCCATTGGCACCGCCCCGGGTGTGCTGCTGGTCATCGATGACACCCGGCTCTACGTGCTGCCGGGTGTACCAGCGGAGCTGGAAGCGATGTTCGACGACACCGTTGCTCCCCAGCTGGGACGCTCATTCGAGTCTGGGGGCTTTGTCGAGCAGGCCCTTCGCGTCCACGTTGACGACGAAGCCGATGTCGCGACGCCCCTGAAAGAGGTGCGCCACCGGCATCCCGATGTCTATCTCAAATCGCTCGCTCAGCCCTTCCCAGCAGCTGGGCGAGAGGGCCTGCGCATCATCGCAACGGCACAGGCCACCAATGCCGATGAGGCAGAGGCTGCCGTCACCGCAGCTTTGCAGGATCTGCGCGAGGTCTTGGATAAAGCTGGCCTCCGAACCAGCGCTGCACAAGGAGAGGAAAGTGTCTATTGAACTGAGCATCGTCAAGATCGAGAAACCCGAGCCGGTCAACTTCATCCTGGGCCAGAGCCATTTCATTAAGACCGTTGAGGACCTACACGAAGCCTTGGTCACAGCAGTTCCAGGTATCAGGTTCGGCCTGGCCTTCTGCGAGGCCTCAGGCGCGGCGCTCATCCGCTGGAGCGGGACCGATGAGGCTATGATTGAGCTGGCTAAGCAGAACGCCTACGCGCTCAGCGCAGGCCACAGCTTCATCATCTTTCTCAACGAGGGATTCTACCCCGTCAACGTGCTCAACGCGGTGAAGCAAGTTCCCGAAGTCGCGCGGATCTTCTGCGCCACGGCCAATCCGGTCGAGGTCATCATGGCTGAGACCGACCTGGGCCGCGGCATCCTTGGCGTGGTCGATGGTGTCGCCTCCAAGGGGATCGAGGACAGCGAGGGCATCGCTTGGCGCAAGGGTTTCTTGCGAACCATCGGCTACAAGCTGTAGATCTGGGGCGCGAATCGGATTCCATGGCGTGGATTGATCTCATCGGTCGTGATCCAGTACCGTGGTTGCTGGATCCGGGTAACCCGTCCGCTCGCTACCTGACACTGAAACACATCTTCAGGAAGCCTGCGGCAGCGCTGCTGGAGGAGCAATCGCGTCTGCTGGCATGGCGTCCGGTTGCGATGCTACGTCGCCACTGGACACCAACCAGCTTCTGGGGACGCGCCACAACCCCCTATTACGGCGGGGCTGCCGGCAATTTTGGCACGCTGTACTTGCTCACGCAGCTAGGCTCGCCACCTTTTCCCGAGGTCGAGCCCACCTGCGAGAGCCTATTAGAGCACGGGCGCCGTCCCGATGGGACCTTCGGTCCCGGTGATCAAGCTGCAGCGCCGTGGCTCAGCTACACAGGCATGGCACTGCAGATCCTGACGCACTTTGGTTATGCCGGTGATCCCCGAACGGTACAAGGATGGGCGATGTTGGCGCAGGCAATCGCCGACAACCCAGACACGCTGGGGTGCCCCGTTGCCGACCGCGGTTGTCGGGCCGCAGGCGTCAAGGCACTGGGGGCGCTGTTGCACCGCGGCGGCGACGGCCCCCTAAACAGCGACCGCGTGACCATCAACACAGTCTGCCACTATCTGCTGGACCAGCCTTATGATTGGCAAGGGCGGGATGCCGATTGGCTGCTTGCCCGGTTCCCTCGCTACTACGACACCGACCTGCTGGAACTCGGACACATGCTGGCGCATACCACGTATCGCGACTCCTCGCTCTGCAAAACCGTTATCGAGCTGATGATCAGACGTCAGGACGGCGAGGGTCACTGGATCAAAGCCAAGAACACCCCTGTCTTTCCCGAGGAGCGCATCAACCAGCCGAGCCGCTGGTTGACGTTCGAGGCCGTGCACACGCTGATGCTCACGTATGGAGACACGATGTATGCGGCCTGAAGATCAGGACTCGGGTCAAGGTCGGTACGCAGTGGTGCCGCGGACGCTCGTCTTTGTCAGCCGGGAGACACCTGCGGGACGTGAAGAGCTCCTGCTCATCCGGGGAGCACCGGACAAGCGTCTGTGGGCCGGTAAGTACAATGGGATCGGCGGGCATTTGGAAGCCGGCGAGTCACCCGCGGCATCGGCGCGCCGTGAACTCCGGGAGGAGACGGGACTCGACGTTGAGCAGCTCGACCTTCGCGCGATTGTCCACATCACGCTCCCAGAGTCCCCAGGGATCATCCTGTTTGTCTTCATTGGGACAGGGCCAAGCGGCAAGCTCACGGCATCGGCGGAGGGTCTACCGGTTTGGGTGGATCGCGAGGGGTGGAGCACGTTGCCCCTCGTCGAGGATCTTCCCCAGCTGCTACCACGGTTGCTCGCCGCCCACGCGGAACGAAGCATGATCTATGGTGTCTATCATGTCACGGACGCAGGCCTGCGTATGGCGTTCGACTAGAACGGAGGGTACCCTATGGCGCAACTGCTGGAGAAGCTCCAGGCCGACAAGGCGGTGATGTGTACTGCCATCGTCATGGCCGACTTTGTCGTGACGATGAATGCCGACTACGATCTCTTCTGCCCCGGCGCTGTAGCAGTCCGGGACGACACGATCATCGCCGTCGACCATCGAGACGCAATCCTGACCAGATACACAGCGAAAGAGCAGGTGGACTTCGGCAACGCCGTGGTGATGCCGGGGCTGATCAACGCCCACGGTCACGCGCCCATGACCCTGCTGCGCGCCTTGGCGGACGATCTGCGGTTGGACGTGTGGCTGATGGGCTATATGATGCCGGTCGAGGCTACCTTTGTCACACCGCGCTTCTCGTGGCTGGGCACCCAGCTTGCTGCCGCCGAGATGATCCGTTCAGGCACAACCACCTTTCATGACATGTACTATCACGAGGAAGCCGTGGCGGATGCCGCCGTCCAGGCCGGGCTGCGCGCCGTCTGCTCTCAGAGCGTGCTGAAGTATCCGACGCCCGATGCCAGCAGCTACGAGGAAGCCCTGGAACAGGCCCGCGACTACATCATCCGCTGGAAGGGCCACCCGCTGATCACGCCCAGCGTCGCGCCCCACGCACCCTATACCGTAACGCCGGACCTCCTGCAGGAAGCTGTGGCCCTAGCGCTGGAGTTCGACGTACCACTTCACATCCACGTTGCCGAGACCGCTCAGGAGGTAGAGGACCACCGTAAGGAGCACAACATGCCGCCGGTGCCCTGGCTGAAGAAGCTCGGCGTCTTCGAGGCCAAGGTGACCGCAGCCCACTGCGTCCACCTCGACGATGGTGAGATCCTGACCCTCCAACACCATAACGTGGGCATCGCCCACAACCCCAGTAGCAATATGAAGCTAGCCAGCGGCATCGCTCCCGTCGCCCGCATGCTCGAAGCCGGCCTCAACGTGGGCATTGGCACCGATGGTGTCGCCAGCAACAACGACCTGGATATGATCGAAGAGATGCGGTTAGCCAGTTTCCTGGGCAAGGTCTCAACGATGGACCCCACGAAGCTGCCGGCCCGCCAGGTGGTTGAGATGGCAACACGAATGGGCGCCAAAGCGCTGCATATCGAAGCTCTGACGGGCTCGCTAGAGGTGGGGAAACGCGCCGATCTCATCGCCCTCACGATGGACGATGTGCGTCACACGCCGATGTTCAAGCGCGAGGAGGACAGCGTTTATTCCCGCATCCTCTACGCAGCCCACCAAGAGGATGTGCGTGACGTGATGGTCAACGGGACATGGCTGATGCGGGACCGCGAACTGCTGACGGTCGATGTCCCCACCCTAAAAGAAGAGGCCAACCAGATGGCCGGCAAGATCGACGAGTTCCTGATCCAGCGTGAGGAGAGCGTGCTGAGCAAACTGATCGCCATCGGCGGCGTGGCCCAAGAGAAGAGCTTCGAGGTTCAGGTGAAGATCCGGGCAGTGACGGCTACGGCCGGCGTCGATCTGGATGCCCTGGAATCCCGCCTTCGAGAGCTCCCTGACGCACGGTTCTTGCGCGACTCCGCCCGCAACCAGTATGACACCTACTTCATCTTCGAGGATGAATGGGGCAGTCGCTTGCGCTATCGGGAGGACGAGGTCATGGACCCACAGTCGCAGCAGGTCACCGATGTCATCTATCGTCTCACGCTGACCAGCCTTGCCAAGGAACGGGAATTCAAGAACTCGATCCTGCTCTCTCGGTCGAGGTTCGACGCACCCGCCACGCGAAGTCTGCGCTTCTATCGTGAGTACTTCAAACCAGACGATAGTGTTGAGGTGCACAAGCATCGCCGTCGTTACCACATCCGTTACGGCGGCACCGATTTTGCCGTTAACCTCGACCAGATTCTGAAACCTGCCGGCGGGGGCACCTTCCTGGAGATCAAGAGCCGTACCTGGTCGAAACAGGATGCCGAACGCAAGGCAGCCCTGATCAGTGAACTTCTGGAGCAGCTCGAGGTGCCAGAGCATGCGCTGGTCAAGGCCGAGTATTTGGACCTAGCAGAGGAACTCGTCTGACGGTCCGGTGGTGTGTACCGACGATGGTTAACGCCACAACCGTACGATTTGATGATCCCGTCTACGGTGAGGTGCAGTTCACAGAGCCGTTGCTGGTTGATCTCTATCATGCTGAAGCGGTACAGCGACTGGCGGCGATCTATCAGGGCGGTATCACAGCCTTCATCCGGCCGGAGCGGCAGACAACGCGGCTTGAGCACTCACGTGGGGTTGCGGCGCTCCTGCAGAGATTAGGGGCTGGCACGATCGAACAAGCCGCCGGCCTGGTCCATGACGTGCCCCATACCGCTTTCTCGCACGTGGTCGATTTCGTATTCCCCAACGCAGCGCACACCTACCACGAGGTCCACCGTGACAGGATCGTGCGTGGCTCAGATCTGCCCCAGGTGATGGCCAAGCACGCGTTGGACTGGCGTACTGTGACGGAAGCCGAGAACTTCCCGCTCTTGGAGCAGCCGCTGCCCCAGCTCTGCGCGGACCGGCTGGACTACTTCTTGCGAGATGGCATCGTGGATGTGGGCACCTTCTCCAGCGACGAAGGACAAGCACTGATGCAGCACCTGCGCGTCGACCAGGGACAGATTGTCGTGGATGATGTGGCGACGGCCCGGTGGTTGGGTGATCGCTTCATCGAACTGGACGATGTCTGCTGGTGCTCCGTACAGGAGGTGGGCTGGTACACGGTGATGGCCGAAGCTTTGCGCAGCGCTATAGCGCATCAGGTAATCTCTGAAGACGACTTCGCCGGTACGGACCGCCAAGTGATGGCCCAACTCACCGAAGCAGCTATTCCGGAAATCAGCCAGTGGCTGGGGCTGCTGCGCCGCGACGTGGACTTCGTCCGCGTGAGCCCCACCACAGAGTATGATCTCGTGGCATTGCCAAAGGTCAGAGCCGTCGACCCCCCGGTTATGGTCCGCGGTCGGGTGCGTCCACTGTCGCAGATCGATCCGGCCTTTGCCGCCCAGCGGTCTGATTACATCGCCGGCAAGGCGGGGGTCTGGTACCTGAGGATCTTAGCTTGACACCGATGCCGCTACACCTATAATCCCCTATGTTTCAAGGAATCCAACACCTGAGACGTGATGCGGCCTGAGCCTGCGACCCCAGTGCTCTGGTCACCTCAGAACCTATCAGAGGAGGCTCGTGATGCAGAAATATGAGTGCACCGTGTGCGGTTATGTCTACGACCCCGAAGTCGGTGATCCCGATAATGGTATTCCGGCAGGCACGCCCTTTGAGGATCTTCCCGACGATTGGGTATGCCCGGACTGTGGAGCGGAAAAGGACTGGTTCGAACCCTACGAGTAGTCCACGCCCCTTGCTGAACAGCACATACGTGCGGTCCACACCTACACTCACCTAGGTGTGGACTTCTCATCATGGCGCTGCTACCCCTGATCGGAGATCTAGCCGTGACACCCGACCCCGACTTTGACGCGCTTCTTGGAGAGGTACAGGCCATCATCGAGGCCCCTGCGTCGACGCTGGATGCGAAACTTCTAACCATATGCCAGCTCCTAAGGGACAACGTGGCCCACTATGATTGGGTAGGATTCTACCTGGTCGATCCTGAGGCTGCACGCGAGCTGGTGTTGGGACCGTATGCCGGTGCCCCCACCGAACACACGCGCATTCCGTTCGGACGCGGCATCTGCGGACAAGCCGCAGCCACCGAGCGGACCTTTATCGTCCAAGACGTGGCGGCGGAGGAGAACTACCTCTCGTGCAGTCCGGACGTGCGCTCGGAGATTGTGCTCCCCATCCTCCAAGGGAACCGAATCCTCGGAGAGCTGGACATTGACTCTCACAAGCTCGCCCCTTTTACAGAGGCGGACCAGCGTTTCCTGGGTACCATCTGCGAGTTAGTCGCCCCTTTGCTCTAGGAAGGCCTTGTGATCGCAGAGTCCTGACGATGCCGACGAACCCTCCTGGGCAACAGACGCTCGTCACCTTGAAGGATGTGGTCCTGCAACAAGATGGCCTTCCCGCTTCTCAGCCGTTGAACTGGGCCATCCGGCCCGGCGAACAGTGGGCCATTGTTGGTCCCATCAACTCGGGTAAGCGCCTGCTGGCGCAGACCCTTGCAGGACAGATCCCCCCGCTCCAGGGTCAGCTTCTCTGGGGCGGTGGCCATCATCGCTCTCCCTGCCCGGACGGTGGCGCGGCGCGTCCCTTGGCGACCGGTGTTGCCTGTGTCTATGTGACCTTTGACCGCCCTCCCAGTGGGGACGCGAGCTTTCACCAGGCCCGCTGGCACGCCGGTCTCGCGGCTACCTCTCCCACCGTGGCTGAATCCCTGTCCTTCTCAGGTATCTGGCATCGCAACCCGTTTGAGATCTCCCGGGACCCGGCACAGCCGGAGGAATTGGCTCAGTTCCAGCGACGGCAGGCCGGCATCGTCACCGACCTGAGGCTTGCGCCACTGCTGGAGCGACAACTCCACCAACTCTCCGATGGCGAGTGGCGGCGGCTGCAGATCGGTCGCGCGCTGCTTCGCTCGCCGCGGCTGTTGATCCTTGATCACCCTCTGGCCGGGCTCGACAAAGCATACAGGCCACAGCTGGACCGGGTGCTTGCCCGGCTGGCCGAACAAACGGCCATGCAGGTTCTCCTGCTTAGCGCGAGCCTTGCAGAGTTGCTGGACGTGACCAGCCACGTTCTGGTGATGGAGGATGGTCGAATCAGCGCTCAAGGGAAGAAAGAGGAGATAAGCCGCACCTATCTTCGCAGCACACAGGCGGCACCAGACCAGGCTCAGCGGGAGCCCCTGCCCGTAGACCGGGCCGGTGAGCGCGTTCCCGCCCCCGTGCTCGTCCATCTGGACAACGTCAACATTGTCCACAACGGGGTGCAGGTTCTGGAGCGCGTGACGTGGACCGTGCGCCAAGGGGAGAAGTGGGCCCTGGTTGGGCCCAACGGTGCAGGGAAGTCCACCCTCTTAAGTCTGATCCTGGGCGACCACCCCCAGGCCTACGCCAATGAGATCGAGCTCTTCGGTCGCCCCCGGGGCAGCGGCGAGAGCATCTGGGAAATCAAGCGGTACATCGGTTGGGTGGCCCCGGAACTCCAGCGATATCATCCGCCCGAAGTGCGCGCTCTGGATATCGTCTGCTCGGGATACTTCGACGCGCTGGGGCTCAACAGGGCCGCCACCGATTCCCAACGTGCCTTTGCCGAGGCATGGATGGACCGGCTCGCCATTGGTGCGGCGCGGGACACCCCCTTCTATCGCCTGTCCCAGGGCGAGAAGCGATTGACGCTGATCGCACGCGCTCTGGTGAAGAATCCGAAGCTACTGGTCCTGGATGAGCCTTGCCAGGGGCTGGATCCCGCCCATCTGGCTGCGGTGCTGGAAGCCCTCAGGGAGGTCACCGCCGACCCGGAGCGCACGCTCATCTACGTGACGCACCATCCCCGCGAGTTCCCTCGCGGGTTGACGCATATCCTCGAGCTAGCCGGGGGGCGGGTTGTGCGGCAGGAGCCCGTGACGCCGGCCGGGTTCTAAGGGCCAGCAAACGCCTCATCGGGCACGAATCTGCCGGCGGCTGGTCCGCAGGAGGGGATGGGGACTAGCGCGGACGATCAGACGAAGGGCGGCTTGCGCTGAATCAGATCTGGTGCGAATGCCTCACCATAGGCAGCCAGAGCCGTGCGGCACACGGCCTCGAGTTGAGATCGCCCCTCGGGCACGAGGGTATCCAGCAGGAGAGACGACACCGTGTTGGCGAGCCACTGGCGCACGAAGGTGACCGGTACTCCGAGCCGCTTGCAGGGCCACGCGATCATGTCGCCGGTGACCTCTGCCTGGTCCAGCAGGCCAAAGGTCGTCACGGGCTGCTGGTTATGGGTGGTCCGGTTCACAACGCCCAAGCGAGCGCCACTGAGAATCGCCTCGACAGCCATCACCGCCTCAACCGCGTGACGGTAGTAGGCTGTGTCTGAAAGGCCGGCTTGCTGCGGCGCCGAGAGGAAGACATCCGCTGCCGTTACCCGGCTGAACAGCTTGTAGCCCGAGTGGAAATCCGGCGTGGCCTCCAAGAGCGTCGCATACTCAAAGCGCAGGGGCCGGTCTGAGACCGCAGCATGATACTGCAGTGCCAAGACCAGTATCTGATCGGCCAGATCCTCGAGCTCGCCACGCAGCAGTCCCATCGGACGGTGACGGGAGATCCGCCGGCCCAACACCATCACCCGAGGATCCTGGGTCTGCCAGACGATGTGGGCCGCCGTGCGGACGAAGGTGAGCAGCTCGTTGGCAAAGTGATCGCTATCGGCGTCCATGACGGCAACGTAGGCCAGCTCGGGGCGCTCGAGCAGTACCTGCGCCCCTTGCCGGACACCGTGGAGCTTGCCCCGGTTGACCGGCGACACAGCGGTCGTGACACCGAAGGCGCGCCGGAGGTCCTCCACGATTTCGACGCCGCTCTCCTCCCCGTCGACGCTCAGACAGATGACCGACGGATCGGACACCTCCACACAGGCGGCAACCACCGTATCGCGGAGCAGCGACCCGCCCTGTTCGCGATTACCGTTATCAGGCAGGTAGACGGGGATGATGATCCCGGTCGCATGCGACAACGACGCCCGGCAGGCTGCGTACGTCGGTGCTTCCCGCGCCCGCTCTGACGGCTTCACATAACCCCCAGGAAACGCTGTAGATTGTGAGCAAAGAGCTTCTCCGGAGCACCGGTGTCCAAGTCCAGATCCGCCAAGATCCCTTTGTCGCGCTCGATCCACTGACGGGCATATGCACCGTTGTAGCTGTTCGCATGCCCGTCGCTGCCGAAGAAAACGTTGCCGGCGACATCGTAGCCCACGGTGTAGACCTTGGTCAGCGCCTCACGACGGTAGATAGGTGGGGTCCCCGGCGTGGTGTCGATGAACATCTCGATCTCTGCACCGGCGCGCCGCTTGGCTGCATTCAGCTTACCGTAGACGGCGATGCATTCGTCAACCCAGGGCCAGGAGATGTGCGCCAACGAGAACCGCATGCCTCTTACCTGCAGCAGCGCCTCGAAGTTCGCCGGTCGACTGTAGTTGGACGAGGGCTTGCCGTCCCAGAGGATGCCCGAGTGGAAGAAGACCGGTTTCCCCGCCTCCGTGATCGCACGGAAGGTGTTCAGCGCTCGCACATCACCGGGATAGAAGTGATCGCAGATCACCTTGAAGGCGACAACGCCGCGCGACAGAGCCAGATCGACCTGGTCCAAGGCATCAGTCTCAGTCGGATCGATCCAGTAGGCAGGGTAACATAGCGCACCCGCCGAAGCCCAAGCCAGAAGGTTCTCCAAGCGTGCCGCCGGCGGCGCTGTGACCAGCGTGCCCGAGAACGAGGCCGGCGCTTGTGAGATCAGCAGCCCGCCGTCGATGCCGGCGGCAGTCATGCGCTCCGCCAGGACCTCGGGCTCCGGGGTGCCTTCACCGATGTGGATATGTCCATCCAATATCACCTTAGCTTTCTCCTTTCAGGGGAGGTTCATACAGGCGTAACCAGCAAATCGACATGTGCCCATACCACAGCGAGAACCGGGGATCGGCACGTATAGCTCTATACCTCCTCGGTCGGTGCGTAGGTCACGCCCTCGATGGAAGCCGGGGGACGATGGTCGGCGAGATAGTGCTCGTGGAAACCATCCGTGCGCTCGCCGATGTAGGGGCGCTGGTTACGCATGAAGCGGTTAAGCAAGCGGAGCCGCATCTCCGCGACCTTCTCGGCATAGGCAGGCTCGTAGAAGAGGTTCACCAACTCGTGGGGATCGTTGACCAGATCATAAAGCTCACCGATACCCAGGTTCGGAAAGTGGATGTACTTCCACGACCGGGTGCAGATCATCGCGACGTAGTCCCGCGAGCCGGGGTCACTGGGCCCGTGCATCGCGGGATTGATGTGCAGGTCGATCTCAGAAAAGGCGTCATCGCGCCAGTCGGTGATTTCCCCCTCGGCGAGTCCGACGAGGCTGCGGCCCTGCATCGTTCCGGGCGCGGCAACCCCGGCAACGTCCAGGAAAGTCGCCGGCAGATCAATCGCCTCGACCAGGGCGTCGCAGACGACGCCCTGGGGGAAGCGCGCCGGGTACCGGATCAGATACGGGACGCGCACGCTGATATCGTAGAAGGTCACGCCGCTCTTGTGAAGCAACCGATGATCACCGAGGTGATCGCCGTGGTCGCTGGTGAAGGCAATCAGCGTCTCGTCGGTGAGGCCCTTGCGCCCCAGGACATCGAGGATCTCACCGACCTGGTCGTCGACCAGCGTCACATTGCCGTAATAGCGAGCGATGACCTTCCGCAGTTCGGCGTCACTGTACTGGTCATAGCCACGCTCCTGCTGGAGCTGGCGTTGCGTCGGCTTGGCATCCATCTCACCCTCGCGCCAAACCGGGCCGGGCACGTCGTCCGGATGGTACATCCTGTCATACGGGGCAGGCGGATCAAAGGGGAAATGCGGATTCGAGAAGGAGACCCACAGGAAGAAGGGCCGCTCGTCTTCCCGGCGGTGATGTGTACCGCCTTCGTCGAGCCACCGTGCCGCACGGCGACCCACAAAGGCGTCGATAGTATCCTCTAGCGAGAGCGCGTTCGTCCGCGTGCCGGGCGGTCGCTC
>JAFGNI010000587.1 GCA_016927095.1 Anaerolineae bacterium
CGTCCAGCAGCCCTGCACCCAATCCGACCAACGACCAATAGAACAAGATGCCCGCCAGACCGTGCCGGTCGAGCACAACCTCACCCCAACGGTGACGCAGTGCCGCATCAATGATGTTGAAGACCATCCCCAAAGTCAGCACGCCGACGCCGAAGATCACCGACACCAGCAAGATCGCCGTTGTTTCCTCAAGAGGGCGTAGCCAGAGCGCAGGAATGACATCCTCAAACCCGAACAGACTGCCGAAGAGGGCGCCGAAGAGGGTAGCCGCCGCACCGCACGCAACAACCACGCTGCCGAAGCTCGCCATCCCCTTCAGTGCACGCACCTTGCGACTGAGCAACAGGATCCCCAGCGCGACGAGCAGCAATCCGTGACCGACATCACCGAACATCACGCCGAAGATCACTGGGAATGTCACCGCGACGAGCAGCGTCGGATCGAGCTCTTCGTAGTTGGGATAGCCGTAGATGGTCACGAGCTTCTGAAACCCCCGCATCAGTGGTGATTCTCCGAACTGGAACGGTGCCGCGGCTCGCTCCTGCCCACTTGGCTTGGCAACCTCAACTGTGGTGTCGGGCGAAGCCGCTGCCACAGCCCTACGGACATGGTCTACCTTGGGCTCGGTCGCCCATCCGGACAGCAGATAGGTGTAGCGGAACTGCTTCAGTCCCGCAATCGTCTGCACCAGCGTCAAACTGGCCCGCACGCGCCACAGCAGGTGCCGTAGCCGGCGGATCCGCGTCTCGTGCAGCCGGTGCAGTGTTGCCTCCAGTACCGTGATACGCTCGCCCGTTCGGCTGATGCCTTCGTCCAAAGCCCCAATGACATCGCGCGGCGTGCCTTCGTACTCCTCCGGAAGCTCCGCAATCGTCAGATACGCGCTGCGGGCCGCTCGCAGCAGGATCTCAGCGTCCCGCTTCAGGCCAAACAGGATCACGGTCGCCAGCCGGTCGCGTTCGCCAAAGCGGATCAGGGTCGATGGGACGTGTTCGAGGCTCGCCTGAAGCCGATCGACATTGTCTACAGGCATCGAGCCCAGCGCGGCAAAGAGGTACATCGTATGCTGGAGACGCTGCAGGTCAGCATCAAGCCCCACCAGCGGTGCGACCTGACTGCGAGTCCGGGTCAGGGCCTCCAGTTTCCGGCGAGCGTCCTGCAGTTCCTCAACCAAGCCCTTCGCCTCACGCTCGATCGTGTCAATATCGCGTGATACCGTGTCGGGGTCGATCGAGTGCAGCGCTTCAGCGGGTGGACGACCTTCGTCCACCGCAAGAAGCTCCATGACGCCTGCAATACGCTGCAGCAGCGCTGTGTACACAGCCGCGCGCTGGTCCCACACGTTCACCCTCGAGACGCCGCCCTCGCCTGGCCCGCGGGCGTCCACCTCAAACGCTGCCGACTCGGCCAGGGCCTCTGTCACAGCAACGATGTCGCGCTCAGGGACGACGAGCTCCACCCTGATCATCGACTGGGATCGAAACATAGTGACCTCCCCTGCACCCACACGCTAGGCCATCCCACTCTCCACCTCATGCAAGCGCTCCCATCTCCGGCATAAGGAGCATCGGAGCGAACACATCGACCGGCGTGCCCGCTGCCTTGGCCTCGATCAACAGGGTCACATCCCGGATCTCATACTCGTTGAGCAGCACGTAAGCCAACGGCAGACCGACATGGAAAGGCGCGCCCACGAACATTCGTCGGCAGCGGCTGATAACCAGCCGCAGAAGCGCCTGCTCGAGCTTTCCAAGCCCCTCGCCGGTATCAAGAGAGATACCGCGCAGACCACTTCGCAGCTCAGGGTAGGCCCGGAACACAGCCTGGGCGCTGTCACCGCCGCCGGCGATGAGGCGGATGTCGTCATCTCTGACCTCATAGCCCGTCGGCAAAGTGTAGTTGATGATCTCGGCTTCCGAGAGATGGTGGTATACCCGAAAACGCAGCGCCCAGAGAAGGTTATCGATATCCAGCACCGTACCGATAGTCGCCAGCGCCTTCTCGCGATCACGCTTCTTGAGGGCGAGAACGCTGCCCCAAAGCGTGCGTCGGTAGCCGAGATCCAGGGCTACTTCGAGGGGGAAGAGGCTTCGCTCATCCTCGTAGCGCGTCAGCGCGTGGCTCAGAACTGCATAGTACTCCGTCCCCTTTAGGGCTTCGATGGCGCGTTCCACGCTTCCCGAGCGCACCATACGCTCGAGATCGTCCACGGTGACTGTCACATACTTGCGCATCGGGTAAAGTAGATGCAGTACCTGATCCCAGGTGGCGCCGGCTTCGACGCCCCGGAGCGCCACCCTGATGTTGTCCACCTCGTAGTGGTGCCAGAGCACTTTAAGCACGGACTGAGCCACCGGTGGGTTGATGCGGATGAGTTTTGCGTAGACGTCAGCAAGATGGAATCGGATCTGGTAGGCGGCGCGCCTTGGGGTCAGCAATGCCCGATCGATCGTAAGCGTTGGTCCATACACCGTCTTGGACAAGAGCGTCACGACCGCACCATAGTCGGGGGCACGGATCAGATCCTCCCATTGCGTCTGGGACAGCAGATCGGCGAAGAGCGCCCGGACCGTAGCCTGTGCCAGAGCGTACGCCTGAACGCCCATCGCGATGCTCATGGCTATCCGCGACCTGTCACCTGACTCACGACGAACGCAACGGCAGCATCGATATGTCCGAGTGCGACATCCCGAAAACGCTGAGCCTCTTCCTGGGCGCTGGCGAGGATACTGTCGCTCTCAGCTGTCGCTTCAGCCTGAGCATCAGCCAGGACGCGCTCTGCGTGCACGCGAGCCTCTTCAATTGCACGCGCGCGCGAAGCAGCGGCCTCGACCTGCGCTTGCGCTACCATTGCGCTCGCTTCCGCCTGGGCACGAGCCTGTGTTTCCGTCGCTTCACGCTCAACAGACAGAATCGCCTCAACGATCTCCTGCGTCATAATCCGTCGGCCTCCAACAACCTATGCAGTAAACTGTACCTATGAGGGCAGATAAACCGGGGCACCCTCCGAGGGGGATGTCTCGACGCTCCATTATAGCCGTTCCTATGAGAAATCCAAATGAACCAAACTGGTGCAGCATATCGAGTGGCGCACTTCCCACCGCGGTTCTATAATGGGACCCAAGCGCCTGCGGCTCAAATCTGAAAGGCTGGCCCACAAATCCGCCCACCACCAAGTGGATGAAGCCAGGCAATAGTACGGAAAAGGTCAGAGCTCATGAAGAACGTAGCGATCTTGCTCAACCCCATCGACAACGTAGCGACAGCCCTCAGGGATCTGAAGGCCGGTGAATCCATCACCGTGGTACTCGACGATGTCACCTACTCGGTGATCCTGCGGGAGGACGTCGCGTTCGGGCACAAATACGCACTGCGCGACATCGCAGATGGCTCCGATATCCTGAAATACGGGCTGCCCATCGGAAGAGCGCTTCAGGACATCCGAGCCGGCGACTGGGTACACGTCCACAACTGCCGTAGTGAACACTTCGGCTTTCGCCACGAGCAGTACGGGATCCACGCTTGACGCTTCACCGTAAATCGCCTGGGCTTACTTCCCGGCATCGACGACAGCGCATCTCTAGCCTACAGGAGAGTCTAGTCTATGGAGATCCTAGGTTACGAACGACCCGATGGCCAGATCGGCATCCGAAACAAGGTGTCGATCATCTTCAGCACAGACTGCTCACGCTACGTCGCACAGAAGCTCAGGATGCTCTTCCCGGAGGGCACGCAACTCTTCGGATATCCGGGCGGGTGCGCCCTGGTCGACGGGGCCTTTCATAAGCTTGTGGCCTTGGGCACGCATTCCAGCTCCGCAGCGGCCCTGGTCGTCGGACTCGGCTGCGAGGGAACGGATGCCTACAGCGTTGCTGAGGCAATCGCAGCGACCGGAAGGCCGGTCGAGGCGATCAAGATCAACGAGATGGGCGGCGACCTTAGGACGGTGGAGGAGGGCTCCCGAATCCTGGCGCGGCTGCTTCAGCACGCCTCGCAGTCCCGGCGGACGGCGATGGCGCCGGGCGATCTGGTCCTGGGCACGGAGTGCGGCGGCTCCGATGCCACATCCGGCCTGGCTTCGAACCCGATCACAGGCATTGTCGGCGACCGTCTTATCGAGGCAGGCGGTACATACATGATTAGCGAGCTCGATGAATTGCTGGGATGCAGCGACATCCTGGCTGCACGCGCCGTCGACGACGCAGTTGCACAAGATGTTCGTACCGCAATCGCTGCAGCCGAGAAGCGGAGTTCGGAGAGCGGCAGGTACGCCTGGGGCTTTGGCAATATCATGGGCGGCCTTACCAGCATCGAGGAAAAATCATACGGCGCGCTCGCCAAATCCGGCACGAAGCCATTGCAGGGCATCTTAAGACAATACGC
>JAFGNI010000588.1 GCA_016927095.1 Anaerolineae bacterium
AGATCCAGCCTTATCGCGAGCTTGACCCATGCGTGGAGATCGTGCCCGCCTTTCACATCATCGTCACCGTGGCCGACGCCAACCCCGGCGAGGACGGCGACTACAACCACCGCATGGCGCACGAGGACGTCCAGGTGTGGATAGATAGCGTGGCGGCGGTGGGCGGCATATCGGTGCTGGATATACAGATCGCCCGCAGCACGGCGGATATAGAGCTGGCATACGTCGAGCCCCTGCTGCGGCAGACGGGCGTCCACCTGGCGGTCGATCCCGAGTTCATCGTCGGGGAAGGCGAGGTCCCCGGCACCCACCTGGGCACCATCGACGGGGAGACAATCAACACTATCCAGGCGTGGCTGAACACCGTCGCCGAAGAGACCGGCGAGAACAAGATGCTCGTGATTCACCAGTTCGACGACCGCATGGCATCGAACAAAGAAATTATCCAAGACTACCCAATGGTCGACCTGGTGTGGGACGCAGACGGCTTTGGCGGGCCAGGAGCCAAGGTGGGGGACTATCAGCAATACCGGGGCGAGGGCGGTTTCGAATACGGCGGCTTCAAGATATTCTATAACTACGACAGCCCGGTCTTGACGCCGGGACAGGTCATGTCTCTCAGCCCACCCCCGGCGTACATTATCTACCAATGACACGTGATGCGTGAAACGTGACAACCAGCATCACGGATCACGCATCACGTTCTACGCCTTACGTTTCACTCGTCCAGCGCTTCAACAATCGTAAACACCCCCCCATCACTCCGCCCGAACACCTCCGGGAAGTACATCTCGTAGGCGTGGGTGGGGATCACGCGGTACTCGCCTGCCAGGCTGGCGCGGATGAGGTAGGTGTACTCGTACGTGCCGCGCGGCAGGTAGGTGGCGAACAGCACCGCCTTCTCATCGCGTATCTCGGTGTGGCTGAACCACCACCAGCCGTAGTACCCACCCCACGGGCTGACCCGGTCGGTGCGTGTCAGCGTGGGCTCCTCGCCCACCACGCTCGTCGTCTTCAGGCTCTGATCGACCCCCTCGGCCCCGGCGGGGAAGGGGTCCTCCACCACCACGTAGTGCGCGTCGTTGGGGGTGATGATGGTCAGCTTGACGCGGATCACGTCGCCCACCTGCGCCTGGGAGATCATCGGGCACTTTTCCTCTTCAGGGTCGCAGTCAGAGAGCGTGTACTGCCGGCTGACGATGATGCCCCGGTTGAGGGCGGTCACCTCCTCGACCGGCTTGTAGGTGCGCAGGTACATACTGTAGTACAGCACGCCGTCCCCATACCTTTCCCCCTCGGGCGCCGAGCGCTCGACGACCACGCGGTTGGCCTGGTCAGACAAAAGCTCGGCCACCGCGATCTGCAGCTTGACCGACTCGTCGATGTTTTTGCGGGCCACGCTGCCCTCGCCCAAGGTTTCGCCGTTGACCACCACCTGCCAGTCGTACGCGCCCTCCAGCTCGCCGGTAGCCACCATCCAGTCGGTCAGGGCAATGAGCGACCAGGCGGTCTCCTGCGTGGTGTCCCAGTAGCCATCCTTGCGGACGGCCATCAGCCAGCGCACGGCGTTGGGCGCCAGCGCGTGACCGGAATTGAGCCGCGACAGCGCCGCCAGCACGATGGCGGTAGAGCGCGTGTCGGTGTTCATGGCATAGTAGTCGGGCTGCGCCTCCTCCCAGTGGGCGCCGGTGGCGCTGACGATGGCTTCGCCGGTGATGTCAGAAAGCAGCGTATCCACGTTCTTCTGATAGTCCTCGCCCAGCAGTCCAAAGCCCATCGCCAGATAGGCCTTGCCGAAGGTATCCAGCATGTCGCGCTTTTCGAATAGGGTCACCATGCGCGAGGTATCCGGCCTCTCGGCCTCGGCCAGCACGTAGAGAATAAAGGCGCGCCGGTTGGCTTCCCAGTGCTGCTTCACGTCGCGCGTGTCCTGCAAGCTGCCCTTGAGATAGTTCGCCGCCTGCCGCACAACCTCCTCGTCGACCGTGAACCCGGCCCGCTGCGCCTCGATCAGCCCCAGCATGACGTAGGCGGTCAGGTACGGGTTAGAGTCGTCGTTGAGCCACCAGCCCCAGCCGCCGTCATAGCGCTGCCGGTGGTAGAGCCGCTGCAGGCCCACGCTGACCTGCCCCGGCAGCTTTGTCGCCAGGTCGGGCCGGTCGAGCCCCAGCTCTTTGTACGCCCGGTAGGTGACCACGTTGGGCAGGAAGCGACTCACCGTCTGCTCGGTACACTCGTAGGGATAATGCTCCAGGTAATCGAGCCCGTCGATCATCCCCGCCGCCAGCGACGGTTCGACCTGCACCGCTAGCTCTCCCTGGGTGGGGTCAAAGCTGGGCGGCAGGGCCACCGCCTCCAGCCGCTCCCCATCCGACTTGATGACACCGGAGGTGGCGACCACCTCGGGCGTGCTGTAGCGATAGACCGGCAGGGGGATCTCGACGGCGTCGGCATACAGACTCGACTTGGCCCCAAACAGAAGCTTGACCTCCGAAACGTCCTCCACCACCACTGGCCACTCGACTTTTACTTTGTCGCCTGCCGGGATAACAACTTGCTCACTTGCAGACTTGCCCACTTGCAGCCCATCGGCCTCAAAGGACACCGTCACCTCCAGGTCGTCCTCCGTGTTGTTGTGCACTACCGCCGCCAGCAGCGCCTCGTCGCCGACAATGAAGAAACGCGGGGCCACGGGCCGCACCAGCAGGTCCTTGGTGCTCACGACGTCCACCTGCGACTCGCCCACCAACGTCTCGGCGGTGACGCCCCAGGCGCTCATGCGCCAGGTGGTGAGGTTATCCGGCAGGTCGGCACTGACTTGGGCCTTGCCGTCCTCGCCGGTGGTGACGACGGCGTCCCAGTAGGCAGTGTCGCGAAAGTCCTTGCGCACGGGACCGAACTCCTCTCCGCCGCCGCCACCGCCCATGCCCTTGACTTCCTCGCCCACCTCCAGGGAGATGCGGTCGATAGAGAGCACCAAGCTGCTGGCCGTATCCACGCCGATGCCACGCTCGCGCCAGAAGTGGCTGACGATGTCCGGCTGCCGGCGGTCGGCCAGCGTCAGCACCGCCAGATCGACCAGGCTGAGGGCCAGCTCGGCCTGGACCGGCTTCCCGGCGCTATCGGTGACCTGGATATCGTAGGACACCTCGTCGCCCGGGCCATAGTGCTCGTCAGGCCCCTTGTCCGGCGTCATCTCGATGGTCAGCTCCTTCTCGGTCGTCTCGATGGAAAGCCGCGCGTAGCCCACCTTGAAGCTGGGATACGGGTTGCTCTCGTCCACGCCCTTGACGATGACCACGGAGACGTAGACGTTGGGGATCATCTCCTCGGTGATGGGAATCTGCAGTTGCTCCGAGTTGGTCTCCAGCGTCTCCACCCAGTAGTCGTAGACGCTGCCCCGCTCGATGGTGACCAGCGCCTGGACCTCCCCCTGATACGTGTGGGGGATGAGGATGGTGGCCGTGTCGCCGACCTGGTACTGGCGTTTGTCGGTGACCAGGTCGATGCGGTCGTTGTTGTCCATGCGCCAACTGACGTACGCGCGCCCGCTGACCCACATGTAGGTCGAGCTGCGCACCTCGTTCCGCCTCTCGTCCTGGCCGATGGCGGTGGCCTTGTAGACGCCGCCCTTCTCCGGCACAAAGCTGGCGCTGGCCTTGCCCTTGGCGTCCGTCGTCGCCGTCGTGGTATAGACGGGCGTATCCTCGACAACGCTCTCCCAGTAGTAGCGCCCGTCCTCGGCCTGCTTTCTGACGCTGTACCAGTTGTGCTCGGAAAAGACGACCGTCAGCTCCTTATTGGGCGCAGGCTCGCTGGCCCAATCGACGGTGATGACGTTGACGCCGACGTCATCCCCAACCCGGCCGACGTACCGCTCCGGCTGGAGTCCGATGTAGTACGTCCCCTTGTGCACCAGCGCCTCGGTGCGGTTGGAGACCTCCTGGTCGTTGATGTCGGTGACGGTCACCTCCAGCGTAAAGCGCTGGCTGTTGACCTTTTCGGCAATGTCGGCATCGACGCTGAAGGTGAAGCGACCCTCCGCGTCGGTCACTCCCTCTCCCTCGGTGATCAGCTCGCCGTAGGAGCTGCGCTGCCCATACCAATCCCACCACGAGCTATAGTCGGCATCGGTGAAATCCCACCACCCACCGCCGGTATAGTTAAAGTAGGTGTCGGCGGAGAGCATGGCGTACCGCACCTTGGCGTCGGCGACGGCCCCGCCGAAGAAGTAGGTCGCCTGGGCGGTGGCGTTGATCTCGTCCCCCTGCACGTACTCCGCCGCGTCCGTCTGCACCTCCACCTGGAACTCGGGCACGCGGTACTCGGCCACCAGGAAGGAGGTGCCATAGTACGAGTCTTTGTAATTCACCTGCAGGGAGTAGCTGCCCAGCGAGGCCTCCTCGCCCAACTCCAGCTCGCCCTCCATCGTCCCCATGTCGCTGATGGGCAGCTCCTCGTTGTACACTTCCGTGGCCTGCGCGTCCCAGATCGTGACCTGAAGCTTGCCCTTCGGAGGCAAGGAGTAATGCGCGTCGTCGTCCCCGCGCAGGATGCCCTTAAAGTAAACCGTCTGGCCGGGTCGGTAGATGGGCCGCTCGGTGAAGAAGTAGGCAGTGTAGGGCTCCTCGTAATACGCCACAGGCAGGTCGAAATCCCAGGCCGAGATGCCGTTGCTCCATCCGGTGATGCCCGCGCAAAAGTCCTCGCCGGGGTTGTTCCGGTCGCCGGTAAAGACGTACACCGACTCCCAGCGATCCGTGCCGGTATACTCGCCCACAAAGACGCCATCCTGGTCCGTCGTGCCATCTGCCAGAACACGCCCGCTGCGCAGTGCTGTCACGTCCACGCCGGGCACCACGTCGCCGGAGCGCAGGTCGGTGACCCAGGCCAACACGCCGCTCATGCTCTTCTTCAGGGTCAGGCTATACCGGGAGACGATGAGGATCTGCTTGTGCAACTCTGGCGTAGAATAGGATCGCGCCTCGGGATAGATCGCGCTCGAAGGCGCGGATACCTCCAGATAGTAGATGCCCGGCTCCAAGAAGCCGCTTTCCGACAGACGGGTGCCATAGATGGCGCGTTTATCGAGCAGCGGTGCCACATCCATCGACCAACTGCGGACCAGGTTCCCCTCCTTGCCCCTGTACTCATCCCAATAGCTCCACTGCTCGTAGGCAGTGATAAAGTCTCCCGCGGACATGCGGTAGAGGCCAAAATTCACCTGCCCCACGTTGCGTACGGTCACATAGGCCACGGTCTCCGAATAGGCGTTGTAGGTGCCGACCTTGCCCATCGTGTTCAGATAGGCCATCGGCCCCAGCGACTTGGTGTGCCAGCGGACGGTGACATCCTCCCCCAGCTCGTGCCCGTAGCGTCCCTGCACGTCGCCGCTGATGGTCACCGCGTAATCGGCGTTGGGCTGCACGGGGAAGGAGATGTTGAGGTCGGTGTTGCTATCCCACCAGTAGGTATAGACGTCCGTCACCGAGACGGGCGGGCTGATGAAGATCTTCCCGGCGAAGGAATCGGGGTCCATCGGGCTGGAGAAGCTGACCTGCAACCCGCTGTCGGGATCGACGTCATCGGCACCATCGGCTGGCGAGGTGTGGACGACGCTCGGGTAGGCAATGATATCGAAGGCGGCGCTGTACTTTTTGAAAGCGCCGGCGCCTCCCGTGGCCCCCTGTGCACCAGCACCGATGGTCACCTGATACCGCGCACCAAAGGCGAGCGGCTCGCTGGGCGTAAAACCCACCGTCTCCACCCCGACGCGTTCCGGCCCTACTCCAGAATCCCACGACCAACTGTAGGGCTCGTAGGTCTCCCGATCGGGCAGGATCAACCCCGCGTCATGCCACTCGAAGGTGCCCGCGACGGTCCCACCGGTGCGAACGCTCGCCAGCTCGAAGGCCGCCTCGACCGAGGCGCGGTCCATCTTTTGATTGAACGCCACATAGACCGTCGGCTCGGTGCTGACGTAGACGGTGCCCCGGTCGGGGTAGGTGGCGACGACGGCGGGCATGACGGTGGTAAACTCCCACGTAAAGTCCTCCTCCAGCACGCCGCCGGTAGTATCTTCCAGCCCTGCCGCGACGCGCGCCTCGTAGGTGGTGGCGGGCGCGAACCCCTCGGCGGGAGTAAAGACGTAGATCGAGGTGTTGACCCACTCCCCCGTGCCCTCCACCGGCGGATCAAAGGCCAGCGGCTGCGGCAGGGTATCCTGATTCTCGATGGCGACCAAAGGAACCACCGGGCGGTTGAACAGCACGGTGACCGTGCCATCGATGGCGACCTCCTCCGTGCCGTCGTCGGGATAGACAGAGGCCACCTCCAGGAAGCCGACGGTGGTAAAGCGATACTGGAACTCGTCCCTCAGCCGCTCCCCGTGCGCGCTGCGGGCCTCGTCCTCGATGGTGACGATGTACCGCTCAGCCCGGTCGAACCCCTTGCGCGGCTCGAACTGCACCACCCGGTCGGTGACCCAGTTAAAGTCGCCGCTCACCTTCGGCTCGATGGAGAAGGCATCCTCCACCGAGTCGGCGTCCATCGCCTGATCGAAGACGAACTGCACCGGCGCGTCGAGCTGCTGCTCCTCCCCCCGCCCGGGCGAGACGTAGACCACCTGCGGCGGCAGCGGCTCACCCTCCGGCGTCGCGGTCGGCGCCGGCGTCGGCTCGCCGGTGAACATCGCCGGCAGCGCGCACTGGCACGCCAAGCTAAAGACGGCGATGATGCTGATAATGGAAATGATTGTTTGGTTTTGGTGTTTCATTTTCGGGTCCTCCTGTAATTGGAGA
>JAFGNI010000589.1 GCA_016927095.1 Anaerolineae bacterium
AGAGGAGCCGACATCATCATCATGAGGTTGCCCAACTGAACCCTGGCCATGCCCTGTAACTCGATTTGGCCGGCGGCTTCGGCCAACTCGCTGGCCTTCTCCATATCGGCGATCGCGCCTGCTAGGTTGCCCAACGCTGCGTTGGCGTTGCCCCGCTGGTAGTAGGCGATTGCGGAGTCGGGGTTGATCTCGATCAAGTGGCTGGTGTCCGCCACGGCAAGCTCCGTCCGGCCTGCGATCATATAGTTCTGCGCCCGGTTGACGTAGAAGGCCTCTACATCGGCGTAGGATTCCCTGGCTTCCTCGAAGGCGCTCTCGGCCAGGTCCGTGGATCCCAGCAGCTCCAGCACGACGCCTTTCAAGACCAAGAGGTCCGGATTCCCTGGTGCGTATGAGAGCGCGCGCTCGGCCTGCGTTAGCGCCTCGGGCAGATCGCCCTCCATCAACGCTTGTTCCGCGTCCTGCTCAGACCGGAAGCGTTCCCGGGTCGCTTCATCCGGGGCCAGGAAGATTGCATAGAGGACGCCGAGGATGGCCAGCACACCGACGGTTGCACCTATGGTGATCAGAGCCCTCCGGCGCCGGGTCCTTTGTCGTTCTCTGAGTCGCCGGTCGGCAAACCACCAAGGACGGCTTTCGGGCGGATTCTCTGTGGCCCTCAACGCCGCCAACGCTTCAGCGCCCCCCAGCTGTTGCAGGAAAGGACCCAGCTTTCGATCGAACTGCTGCGTGACGGTCTGGAAGCGAGACCGCTCAGGGCCCAGGTCTGCGCCCTGTTCGGCAATCGCATCGATCAAGGAATCGGCCTGATCCAGTAGGTTGAGGGTTGCCACTGCTTGCGCAGGATCGCCGCGCCCAATCTGGGGCAGTCGGCCTTCCAGGCGTGTTAGCGTCTGCCGCAACCTCTCCGCTGGGGTCTGAGCTTCTCGAATCTTCGAGGCAATGGGTACTCTGCTCTCGGGCATATTCTGGCATCTCCCCTGGGTATGCTGCACCTCATTATACCGTCTAGGTACTGTTTTCAAAGGCGTGCCGGGGCTAGGGACTGTTTGTCAGCACATCTGACCTCGCTAGAATAGGGGAGTTGGCCAACGTGCCGGCGCGAACTACGAAACGCGAGACCTACGAGGAGGGTCTAGGATGAAGTCGATCGCGATCTTGACAAGCGGGGGGGACGGGCCAGGGCTAAACGCCTGCATACGAGCGGTGGCACGTCAGGCACTCCACAGCGGTGTCGATGTCTATGGTGTGCGGTGGGGATTCAAGGGCTTGATCAGTGGTGAGATCAGCCAGTTGAGCAGCCGGGATGTAGGCGGCATCATGGGTCACGGCGGCACCTTCCTTGGGACGGCACGCTGTCCGGAGTTCCGGGAACTCAAGGTGCAGCGCACCGCTATGCGCAACTTGAACCAGCGCGGTATTGAGGGGTTGGTTGTGATCGGCGGAGATGGGTCCTTAACGGGCGCCCTGAAGTTGCACGAGCTTGGATTCCCAACCTATGGCATTCCCGCTTCGATCGACAACGACGTGTCGGGCACGGATCTGTCGGTCGGGGTTGACACAACGCTCAACACGATCCTGGATGCCATCGATCGCATCAAGGACACTGCCTCGTCTCACCAGCGCGCGTTCCTAATCCAGGTGATGGGCCGGAACTGCGGCTACCTGGCACTGGCCAGCGGCCTTGCGGGCGGAGCTGAGCTCATTCTGGTCCCCGAACGTGAGGGGCCTCCGGTGGAGAAGATCGCCGAGGAGATCGTCGATGCCTACGTCCGGGGCAAGCACCACTGTATTATGGTTATCGCAGAAGGTTGGAAACCGGGCACGATGGCTGTGAGGGACTATCTCAACGAACACCAGGATGATCTCGGTTTTGACGTGCGCGTCACCGTGCTCGGCCATGTGCAGCGCGGCGGACGTCCCTCGGCGTTCGACCGTCTGCTGGCAACGCGGATGGGGGCCTTTGCTGCCGACCGGATCTTGGCCGGGGAGAGCGGCCAGATGGTCGCCTTGCAGGGGAACGACCTCGCGTCCTATCCGTTGGCAGAGGCTGTTGCCCAGCTTCGGCCGCTGGATCTGCGCCTACTCGAACTGTCAGAGGTCATGGACTAGCCGTCCGCCCATTCGCAGAACACCAACGACCGCGCCGGTATCTCCACCGGCGCGGTCGCGCGCAAAGGCGTGGTCCAGGGCGGTTACTTCTGTCGCCCAAGGAGCTGTTCTGCCAGGGCTTGGAGCGCCTCGTAGGCCTCCCCACTGGCGCCAGATCGCTCCAGCGCGGTCAGTGCGTCTCTGTGGTAGTCGTGGGCGCGTTGCTCAGTGTAGGCGCGCCCGCCGCAACGGTCTAGTTCCTGAAGCGCTTCCCGGACCTGCGCGGGGCTTAGCACCGGTTCGGCGAAGAGGCGACGGAATCGCTCGCTCTTGCCCACCGCGTAGAGGATGGGCAGTGTCTTCTTGTGTCTCTGGAGGTCGGATCCCACCGGCTTGCCGGTCTTCGCAGGATCGCCCCACAAGCCAAGCAGATCATCGTGCATCTGGAAAGCCTTGCCGAGGCCCTCTCCAAACGCTCGCTGAGCAAGCGCTGCTTCCTCACCGGCGCCCGCAAGGATCGCGCCCAGTTCCGTCGCAAGCCCTACCAGCGCGGCGGTCTTGCCGCCGATCATAGCTAGGTAGCGAGCCTCCTCCACATGGCCATCGGTCTCGAAGCCGATGTCGCGATGCTGTCCCTCGGTGATGCGAATCACGGCTTCGGTGTACTGGCGCAACGCCAGCGTGACGCGATGGGGCGGGGTTCCACGTTCCTCCAGAGCAAGCATCCCCCGGTAGGAGATGGCGAACAGGGCATCGCCGGCGTTGAGGGCCTGCGGTATCTCCCAAAGACGCCAGAGGGTAGGGCGCCCACGGCGTAGCTCATCCTGATCCTCTATGTCGTCGTGGATCAGCGAAAAGTTGTGCAGCAACTCGACCGCGGCTGCAGCGGGCAGGGCAGGGCGCCAATCGCCGCCGTGTGCCTCGTTCGACAACAGTAACAGGACGGGCCGCAGTCGCTTGCCGGCGTCTAGGTCGATGGCCCTGAAGGACGCGTCCATCCAGCCCAGATGATAGCGCAGCATGTTGTAGAGGTGCTCGGGGCCGTCGGCGTGCGAGCGGACGAGGTCGCGCATCTCCGCCTCGATGGATGGCAGATACCGACTGAAGGGATCCACGTCTCTCTCCCAGGAAGTCAGGATGTCTTTTTGACCAGCTTGGCCGACCTTAGCGCTGCAACATTGGCCGATCTCGTGACGAACATAGCGATCTTGAGCTGGCGACAAAGGATATCTATGCGTTCCTGTAGCGCCTCAGCCGATGTGGCTGCAGCCTTTAGGAACACCGCTGCCAGCGCGGCGATATCGGCGCCCAGCGCCAGGCACTTGGCCACCTCGATGCCCGTTGTCAGGCCGCCACTGGCAATCAGCGGGATGTCGGGGGCGATATTCCTGATCTGCAGCAACGATTCTGCCGTCGGTATGCCCCAGTTCCGGAAACTAGCCGCCACCTCTTGCTCACGCGCCGATACCTGACGGTGGAGTTCCACCTGGCTCCAGGAGGTCCCACCGGCGCCGGCGACGTCTAGGGCCGCGACACCTGCCTCGATCAACTGCCGTGCAACCTCCGCTGAGAGCCCCCACCCGACCTCCTTCACGACGACGGGGACGGACAGGACGGTACAGAGAGCCTCAATGCGCTTCAATAGGCCGCTGAACTGCGTATCGCCCTCAGGCTGCAGGGCTTCCTGCAGCGGGTTGAGGTGGAGATAGAGACCGTTCGCCTCAGTCAGATCGACCAGACGACGACAGGCATCGATGCCATAGCCGTGGTTGAGCTGCACCGCGCCCAGATTGGCAAGGAGGAAGATGTCGGGTGCGAACTTCCGGACCTGAAAGGTGTGAGCGACAGCCGGGTTCTCGAGCATGACCCGGGTTGAGCCGAGGCCCATGCCGATCCCGGATGCAGCTGCAGCCTCAGCCAGGATGCGGTTGAGGACGCCGGACTGGGGTGTGCCACCGGTCATCGAGGCGATGAGCAACGGATAGGAGAAG
>JAFGNI010000590.1 GCA_016927095.1 Anaerolineae bacterium
ATTGGACCGCTGCCGGCTGACCTCTGGGACCTGATCGGCGCCCCACTTCCCACCGCCGCGCTTCCGAGCGTGCCGCCCCTGAGAAGCTTAGCGCCCGACCAACCCGATATCACTGATGCAGATCAGGACAGAACAGATCACGTCTCGGCGAACGATACCTCGGTGGGCCACGTTACAGTGCACCGTGCCGCGGCGGACCCCGCAGCCAAGCGCGACTCCTACAGACATCCCGGCACGACGTCCAACGCCCCGTCCCCTGAGACTTCTGCGGCACCCGGGGTTCCGTCGGGCGTGACCCGCACCCCGGGATCGGGCCCGATTCAGCGTGTCCTCGCCCCATCGGCGAGCAGCGCTGCGGCGACTGGAACGGCCACAACCGCCGATACAGCTGTGGCCGCGCCCCTATCCGAGTCCGCGCAAGCACCGCAGGCGGCCGAATCCTCAGGTGGTACGACTCCCGGGACTGGACAAGAGCCAGACATTGACATCGCTGAGCTGGCCCGCCGCGTGTATGCGGAGATCAAACGTCGCCTGAGGGTAGAGCGCGAGCGCTCCCCCTGGCATTGAGGATCTAGGAGACGGTTATGCCCAACACACGCAGCAATCTGCAGGCCGCTCGCATCTACGAGGTCGATAACGCGGGAGAGGAGAAGGGGGGCGGCGTCTCCGTGGATTGCATGTTCAATCCATTCGAGTACACGGTGACCAAGACCAACACCTATAAGGAAGAGCGGCAGAATCGCTCTGACGTCCCAAGTTTCGAGTTCGAGAAGGCCGGACCGCAGACGCTGAAGCTCAACCTGGTCTTCGACACCTATGAGAGTGATGAGGACGTCAGCTTGAAAACAAACCGCCTCTGGAAACTCATGGAGTCAAAGACCCGCAAGGAGGGCAACCGCAATCGCAAGGTACCCCCGCCCGAGGTCGCCTTCGAGTGGGGCGTCTTCCGTTTCGTTGCCGTCATCACCAATATGACTCAGAAGTTCACGCTCTTCAAGCCCGACGGCACGCCGGTTCGCGCCAGTGTCGAGGTGACCTTCACCCAGCACAAAGACCTGGAGGACTACCCTCGCCAGAACCCGACCTCGGGTGGCGGCGACATCGAGCGTGTCTGGCGCGTGACCGCCGGTGACCGGCTCGACACGATTGCCTACGCGGTGTACGGCGACGCCTCCCGCTGGCGCGCCATCGCTGACTACAACCGGCTCGACGACCCATTGGCGCTGCGAGCCGGTCAGCAGCTCATCATCCCATCGGCTCACAACTTGTAGGACACACAAACGTGCGGGACAACGCCAATGCCTGAATCGCCATCTCTGGCCAGCCAGATAGCCCTCAAGATCAATGGAGCCGACGTTGACGCCGACGTCATGGGCAATGTGCTCTCCGTTGACGTGGATCAGCACGCTCACCTCCCAGGCATGTTCATTGTCCGCCTGCAGGACCCCGGCTTTGACCTCATCGATGAGGGGCCTTTTGACCTGACCAAGGAAGTGGAAGTCTCGGCACAGACGGCTGATGGCGAGTGGATCTCGCTGATCAAGGGCGAGATCACTGCGCTCGAGCCCGAGTTCCAGGAAGGTATGATCGCGCGCCTAGTGGTGCGGGGCTACGACAAGTCCCACCGTCTCTATCGCGACCAGAAGACCGAAGCCCACCTCAACGCCAAGGACAGTGACCTGGCCAGTACGATTGCCCAGAGAGCGGGTCTGCAGGCCGATGTGCAGTCAACAACAACAGTGTACGACCATATTCTTCAGCATAACCAGTCCGATCTCACCTTCATCCAGGAGCGCGCGTGGCGCATCGGTTACGAGTGCTTTGTCGATGAGGGCAAGCTGATCTTCCGTAAACCTTCGGCACAGGATCAGCCGGTCACACTGACGTGGGGCGCAGATCTGCTCTCGTTCTACCCGAGGATGACGCTGACCGAACAGGTGGAGGAGGTCGTGGTAAGGGCTTGGTCAGTCGCACAGAAGGATGCTATCGTCGGACGTGCCGGTGAGGGCAGCCTCTACCCCGATATTGAGGAATCGAAGGACGGCGCCACCTGGGCGCAGGCCTTTGGCACGGCCAAACGCATCTACCTCGACCAGAGTGCGGTGAGCCAGGCGGAGGCCGATGCCCTGGCGGAAGCACGGCTGAACGAGCTCAGCGGTGCCTTCGTGCAGGCGGAGGGCGTGGCTTTGCGGCGGCCCGATATCCGCGCCGGCAGGCGAGTCACCCTGGAGGCGCTGGGCGAGCGTTTCAGCGGCACGTATCTCGTGACCAATGCCCGCCACATCTACACGGCGGAAGGGCTCAAGACGACGTTCAGCGTCAAAGGATCACGCACAGGGCAGATCATCGATGACATGGGCCTGCGGCGGATCCAGGAACGTCTCCCGGGCGCCATGATAGGCGTGGTTACCAACACCAATGACCCCGAACATTGGGGGCGTGTCAAAGTGAAGTTCCCCTGGATGGCCGACAGCGCCGAAAGCGATTGGGCCCGTGTCGTGGGTATTGGTGCGGGTCCCGACACAGGTCTATACGTCATTCCGGAGGTCGACGACGAGGTGTTGGTCATTTTCGAGCAAGGCGACATCCGCCGACCCTATGTGGTGGGTGGCTTGTGGAACGGTAGCGATGGACCACCCCCTACGGTTCCTCGCAGCGGCGACGAGCGCCCGTTGGTGCGCAGTTGGCACTCGCGCACGGGTCATCACATTACGGTCTACGATACCAGCGACAACAAGATCGAGATCGTCACCCAGGGTGGGCATATGATCCGCCTGGATGATGCCAACAACGAGATCAAGATCACCAGTAGCGGCGGCCTCGTCCTGACGCTTGCCGACAGCGGCGGCAAGATCACGCTGGAGGGCAACGAGATTTCCGTGAAGGCCAACGGCAGCCTCAAGATCGAGTCCGGCGCCAACATGGATCTGCAGGCAGGTGGGCAGATGACGATCAAGGGCGCTGTTATCAACCTGAACTGAAACGTTGAGAAGTTCAGAGTTCTGACGACATAGGAAAACCGACAGCGATGGGACAGCCAGCAGCCAAACAGGGCGACCAGATCACAGCAGTCGATATGCACATCGTTATGGTGCCATCGCCCGGCGGCCCGGTGCCGACGCCGCTGCCCCATCCCTTTGCTGGGATCATCGACGGCAACCTGTGCCCAACGGTCAAGATCACGGGGATGCCTGCAGCTACGGTTGGCAGCACTGCAACCAACACGCCGCCGCACCTGCCGACGCCGCCCGGCACGATGTTCCAGGTGCCGCCCACTAACCGGGCGACCATTATGCGCGGAAGCAGTACGGTCTTCATTGGGGGCCAACCCGCTGCGCGAGCAGGCGACACGGCGCAGACTTGCGCCGACCCCGTGCCCAACATGGCGGCGCAGATCATCGCAGTCGGCACGGTCCTGATAGGAGGCTAGCACAGCATGCCAGAGGAAATTGTCGGTCGAGGGTGGGCATTCCCAGTCCACATCGGCCCCCAGGGCGGCATCGCCTTGACCAACGAACGCAGTGAGATCGAGCAGGCGATTCATATCATCCTGTCGACGTCCCCTGGGGAACGCGTGATGCGCCCAACATTCGGCTGTCGACTTCATGACCTTGTCTTTGCGCCCAACAACAGCCACACGGCGGCGCGCGCAAGACGCCACGTGGAAGAGGCCCTCGGCATGTGGGAGCCGCGGATCCGCGTAACCCAGATCGACGTCCACCCGGACCCCGAGGAGCGCAGCCGTCTCATCATCGAGATCGAGTACGAGGTAAGGGCTACACACGACCAGCGCAGCCTCGTCTATCCGTTCTATCTAATCCCTGAGGATTAGCGGACCGCATCTGAGCGGCCCGCTCAACAGTGGAGGCCAGTATGGCACTACCCAGACCGAAGTTGGACGATCGGCAGTTCCAGGACATCGTCGATGAGGCCAAGAAGCGTATTCCACACTACAGCAAAGAGTGGACCGACCACAATGTCAGCGATCCTGGTATCACGCTGATCGAGCTCTTCGCGTGGATGACGGATATCCTGCTTTACAGGCTCAACCAGGTACCCGATCTGCACAAGGTTGAGTTCATGGAGATGCTCGGGATTACGCTGCAGGAGCCCGTTCCGGCCCGCGTGCCCGTCACCTTTTGGCTCTCTCAGCCACAGCCGGTCCCGGTCGTCATACCCATCGGTACGGAGGTCGCCACCACTCAAACAGAGACGCAGGTCTCCATTGTGTTCACGACCGACGCGGATCTGCGCGTCGAGCCGCCTGCCCTGACTAGCGTTCTCGCCAGGGCCCGGGCGCGCGGCAGCGGCGAAGTGGGCTACCGCGAACAGAACTTACGCCGCCTCGAGGCAGGGTTTGGCGGATTCGAGGTCTTCTCGGCAGTCCCTCAGGTGGATGACGCGTTGTACTTTGGGTTCGAGAACGACCTGAGCCACCACGTCCTTGGCTTCGAGCTCGACTTCGATCCTGCCGGAGGCGCGGGTGTGGACCCGACGCTCCCGCCCTACGTGTGGGAGGCCTCCGCCGGCGGCAGTGATACACACTGGAAGTCATGTGGTGTCGAGGTCGACACCACACGAAGTATGAACACCGCCGGACGTATACAGATCCATCTTCCGAAGATGGCCAAGTCCGACTTCAAGCAAGGCAACCTTTACTGGGTGCGGGTGCGCATCAAGGAGATAACGCCCCGCGAACAACGAGAGGGTGTGCAGCCTTACGAGAAGACGCCAATGCTCCGCAAAGCCAGAGTAGCGACTTGGGGTGGTACCACGACCGCAGCGCATGCTCAGGTGATCCACAACGAGTTCCTGGGACAGAGCGACGGTACGCCCGGCCAGCGCCTTCGGCTTCAGCGCAGGCCCGTTCTCGCGCGGCTCGCCGGCGAGGCCCTCGTGGTCCAGGTGGAAGGGCGCACGCCGGAGCGCTGGACTGAGGTGCCGGACTTCTCTGGATCAGATGGCACCTCAAAGCACTACACCCTCGACGGCGTCACCGGAGAGATTCGGTTGGGGCCCGCCGTTCGACAGCCGGACGGCACGATCAGACTCTATGGTGCTATACCGCCCCGGCATGCCAATCTGGTCTTCGCC
>JAFGNI010000591.1 GCA_016927095.1 Anaerolineae bacterium
ACACCCCGCAGATCGTAGAGCTGATCGCGCAGCGCCGCGGCCTTCTCGAACTCCCAGTTCTCGGCGGCCTTGCGCATCTCCTTCTCCAGCTCCCGGATCAGTTTGTCGAGATCCTTGGCCTCCATCTCCTCAGGCGCCAGATCCATCGCGCTCTCTTCCTGTGTCGCGGCCCGCACGCGGTCAGTCAGGTCACGTATCTCCTTCATGATGGCCTGGGGCTCAATGCCGTGCTCCTCGTTGAAGGCCAGCTGGATCTCGCGCCGGCGGTTAGTCTCGTCAAGCGCCTCTTGCATCGCATCGGTGACCGCGTCGGCATACATCACCACCGTGCCTTCCAGGTGGCGGGCTGCGCGTCCAATGGTCTGGATCAGCGCCGTCGCACTCCTGAGGAAGCCCTGCTTGTCGGCGTCCAGGATCGCCACAAGGCTCACCTCTGGTAGGTCCAGCCCCTCGCGCAGGAGGTTGATGCCCACGACAACGTCATACTGTCCCAGCCGTAGGTCGCGGAGGATCTCGACCCGCTCGATCGTCTGGACCTCGCTGTGAAGATACTGCACCTTGAAGGTCAGCTCTCGCAGGTAGTCTGATAGGTCCTCAGCCATCTTCTTCGTCAGCGTCGTGACCAGCGCCCGTTGTCCGTTCTCGATACGCTCGCGCAGCCGTCCGATCAGGTCATCGATCTGTCCCTCGGTGGGACACACGACGATGGCGGGATCGACGATACCCGTCGGGCGGATGACCTGGTCCACCACCTGTGTGGCGTGCGCCAGCTCGTAGTCCGCAGGCGTCGCGGAGGTGTAAACCACCTGGTTTACCCGTTCCTCGAACTCGTGGAACATCAGCGGGCGGTTGTCCAGCGCTGAGGGCAACCGGAACCCGTAGTCGACCAGCGTCTCCTTGCGGCTGCGGTCGCCGTTGTACATCCCGCGCACCTGCGGGATCATCATGTGGGATTCGTCGACGATCATAAGATAGTCCGCGGGGAAGTAGTCGATCAGAGTCCAGGGTGGCTCGCCCGGCTTCCGCTGGTCCATGTGGCGAGAGTAGTTCTCGATGCCGGAGCAGTAGCCGATCTCGCGGATCATCTCCAGGTCGTAGCGTGTGCGCTGCTCCAGCCGCTGCGCCTCCAGCAGCTTGTCCTGGGCGTTGAGCTCGTCCAGCCGTTCCTCGAGCTCGGCTTCGATGTCGACGATGGCCTGCTGTATGCGCTCTTCCGAGGTCACGTAATGTTTCGCCGGGAAGATCTGGATCTCCTTCGGGCGCCCCAGGATCTCGCCCGTCAGGGGGTCGACCTCCGTGATGTCCTCGATCTCGTCACCCCAGAAGGAGATGCGATACGCCGTCTCTGCGTAGGCCGGGCGGATCTCCAGGACGTCACCGCGCGCCCGGAACGTACCCCGCTTGAAGTCCAGGTCGTTGCGGTCGTAGTAGATGCTCACCAAGTGGCGCATCACTGTCTCGCGCCGGATTGCCTGTCCCACCTGGACCGGCAGGATCACCCGGCCCCACTCGGCTGGGTTGCCCAGCGCGTAGATAGCCGAGACCGAGGCGACGACGATAGCGTCGCGGCGCGTCAGAACCGCTGCCGTCGCTGCTAACCGCAGCTTGTCGATCTCGTCATTGATGTCGGCATCCTTCTCAATGTAGAGGTCGCTCTGGGGGACGTAGGCTTCCGGCTGGTAGTAGTCGTAGTAGGAGACGAAGTACTCGACGGCGTTTTGAGGGAAGAGCTCGCGAAACTCCGAATAGAGCTGCGCAGCCAACGTCTTGTTGTGGGCAAGGATCAGCGTGGGTTTCTGGACCTCGGCGATCACGTTCGCCATCGTAAAGGTCTTGCCGGTGCCGGTGGCGCCCTTGAGCACCTGGTGCTGGTCGCCACGCCGCAGCCCCTCGACCAGCGATGAGACCGCTGCCGGTTGGTCGCCCGTCGGCTTGAAATTGGATACAAGCTGGAACTCTGTCATAGCTCTCCCATGGTCGGATTGTGCCCGATGCCCCGCTCTGAGGCTGATCTGTGGTGACGAGGTGCGTACTCGAAAGATGCGTGGAGGGTGAAATGGTCCGATCTGCGAACGAATGTTCGATTACCCTGTATTATAGCGTAGACCGCTGCTGCTGCAAGCTTCAGATGGAGAGAGGGCGCACTTACGTGGAGAGGGTGACCCAACACAGGCCAGCTCGCGATGGCACTCACCTTGAGCCCTCCGCAGCAGTGACCGCGGCCAGCAGAATCGTGCGATCGACCAGGCCGACCGGTCTGTTGGCCTCATCGATCACCACGATCCACTTTCGCCCTTGCGGGATGGCCAGCCGCAGGGCCTCGACGATGGGCATGTCCGGCGGCGCACTCAGTGCTCCTGCAGACATAAGGTCTCCAGCGGTCACGGTCAGAGCTGGGGATGCGCTCCTGCCACGTAGGGCTGCGAGCAGGCCAGGGTGGTGCACGGCGGGCAGGCGGGCGATCACATCCGCATCACTGATGAGCCCCAGAACCTGTTCCTTTTCCCCCGTTACGACTAACCGGTGCGAGCCTGTCTCCACAAAGGCCGCGATGATCCGTTCGAGGCTATCTTCTCGGTGCACGGTGGGGACAATCGGTGACATCACGTCACCCAAGGTACGCGCTGAACCCGGTATGAGTTCGGGCAGGCGGCGTCCAGGCTTCACATCGGCAATCTGGCGCAGGATATCGACGCGTGAGAGCACGCCAACGAGTTTCCCCTGCGCGTTCACCACGGGGAGGCGCTTCACCCCCTGCTTGGTCATCCGTTGCGCTGCGTGGCCCAATGAGTCATTGTCCCGGATGACCAGTGCTGGCTGGCTCATGACTTCTGAAACAAGCTCTGATGATCGCATCAACCGGCCAAGCTCCTCTTCAATGAGCGCAAGGTCGAGCTGGCGTGCGATGGACAACCGCTGCCGCAGCCCTGCTCGCTCCAGGAGATCGTCATCGGTCAAGATACCGAGGACCTTGCCGTCGTGGTCAACGACGGGAAGCGTCTTCACGCCCCGATCCAGCATGATGTGCCATGCTTCGGCAACTGCTGTGTCTTGGTGCACGATAACGACATCGCGGGTCATGACTTCCGAGACCAGCCGGTCAGCAGGGAGTGGATTGAGGTAGCGATGTGTGTATCGCACGACTTGGACCTCCTCCACCGTAACGAGCCCCTCGCCGATCATAGGCCCGATGATCTCTAGGGCCTCGGTAATACGCGATGGCATATCAATGACCTCGATGCGCAGCGGCAGATCTTGCGAGAGCCTCAGTATCGCTGCCGTGCGGATGACGTGTGAATGCGCACCGAAGCCCGCCACCCCGCGCACCACAGTCGCGCCCGCCAGCCCATGCTGCTTCAACGTCTCCAGGATCGCTGCATACAGAGGTTTGCCGCGCCAACTATCGCTCTCGCCAATGTAGATACACAGTCGCTGGGCCTGCCCCGCCAAAACGATCTTGCGCATGCTCATCTACCTCCTACCAACCGGCCCAACATCATCCCAGCGCCGGCAGCGATGGCCCCGAGGATCGCACTCTCTTCCAGAGCCAGCACCCCTGATCCCCAATGGCCCGACATCATTAACGTCACGCTCTCGTATTCGTAGGTGGAGAACGTCGTGTAGGCACCTAGAAAACCGGTCGTCAGAGTCATGCGAACCCGAGGGTTTATGAGATAACGCTGGGTGGTTAGCGTCATAATGAAGCCCAGCAGCAAGCTGCCGGTCAGGTTGATGACCAGCGTCGCGTGCGGAAAGGCACTGCCCAGCCGCTCCGCCAACCAGGCTCCCAACCAATACCGCAGGTTGGCGCCCATCGCCGCGCCGAGTGAGAGATAGGCAATATCCAAGATAGCTGTGGGAACTCTCAGAGACATAGTGACTCCTGGTGACTTCGCGTTGGCAAGGCCTTTGTCGTAGCGTTTCAGGCGGATCCCTGTCCGCCGTTATCTATCTACCCTTCGGTCTTCTGGGCCAGGACGACCACACGACTGTGCGTCTCTGGTTCCGCCAAGGGCGCATCCAGATCCTCGGGCGCTGCAAAGTGCACGTGCGCAAAGCCATAGTCCGCCAGCGCCTCTGCCACCTCATCGAGCGCAAAGATCGTGTTGTAGACGACCTCCCCAAAGCGTTCGTATCGCCCATCCGCTTGCCGCAGGAACCCCGAGATCTGCGTATATGCGCGGCCTTCCGCCTCGGACACCACACCCCGGGTGATCAGCACGAGGTCCTCTTCCTCTTGGACGCCGATGCCGCCCCACCGCCGCAGGCCGAACCGCGTGTTAAGATCGAAGATGAACCAGCCCCCGGGCGCCAGCACCGCCGCGGTCGAGGCAAAGCACCCTTCCAGGTCATCGAAGTCCGGCAAGTGGTTGAGGGCGTCGAAGGTCGAGACGACCAGGCCGAAGCGCTCGTCGAAGTCGAAGCCGGCGGCGTCACCCTCCACGAAGTCCGCCCTGCCCTCCGCCACCGCGTCGTGGTTGTTCTCCTCAGCATAGGCCAGCATCGCGGGAGACAGGTCGAGGCCGATCACCGCGTAGCCGCTCTCCAGAAAGAGCGTGGCAAGTTGGCCGGTACCACAGGCCAGGTCCAACACACGCTTGGGCGCCTCGTCTGGGGCGTGCGCTTCGTAGAAGGTGTGGATCCTCGGGGCCAGGTTCTGTGCGAAGTGGGTCCAGCGCATGTCATAGATACGGGCGAAATCGAATCCGTAGCCTTGCATAGGAGCCTCCGTCTAGGGGCTGATCGTCAGGAACTCGCCGCTGACCCACCCCTCCAGGCGATTCGTGACGCTGACGATGTGATACCAGGTGACGCCGTCGAGGGTGACGGGCTCCTCCAGGATCACCACAGCTGCGCCCTCGGGGAGGGTGCCCATCACTGTGCCCTCGGGTGCGTAGCGCACGCGTAGCCCGGCCCTGCCGACATCGACTGCCGTCACCACCCAAGGTGTCGCCGTCGGCGTATCCGTAGGGAGCAGCGTGATCGTGGGAACCGGCGTCACGGTTGGCGTTGTCGTCGCGGTTGGGGTGGGGGTAGGCGTCCGCGTGGGCGTCGACGTGGGCGTTCTGGTGGGAATGCCGGTGGGCGTCATCGTCGGCGTGAGGGTTGGTGTCGGTGGGACAAAGGCGTCCAAGCGCTCCGCCGATACCATGCCCAGCGAGAGGGCCACGGGCTGGTCGAGCGCTGTCGCGATGCGCTCTTGCAGGTCGCGTGCCTCCCTGTGGCCTAGGGTGCGAGAGACGCGGATGGTCAGCTCGAGGTTGATCGTGCTGTCTTCGGCAAGCTGATGGCGCCAACTGACGACCTCACCGCCGGGGATCTCGGCGACCTCAGCTTCGATCGCGGCTTCCATCGTGCGTCGGAACTGAAGATCGCGCAGTGACTGCTCCGTGAAGATGGCCAAGGGGATCGTGACGAGGACCAACAGAATGGCAAAGGTTGAGAATCCACGCCGTTGGGTGGCTGCGCGGTTGCGATCCCCGGGTTGCGGTCGGAAGCCCATCCATAGGAAAACGAACCCGCTGGTGGCCACGATCGCGACGAAGTTGGTGACGAAGATCAGCCCCGCACCCCAAGCGAGGTTCAGGTCCTCGAACGCGAGGCCGATGCCGATGTTCACCAGCGGTGGCGTGAGCGACGTTGCCACGGCGACGCCGGCTAGGGCGGCGGAGACCTGTTTGCGGCTGATGGCATAGGCCGCGGCTATGCCGGCGGTCAGGGCGACCCCAAGGTGGAGGATGGAGGGCGTCGAGAGGGCGAAGACCTGATCCGTCCGCTCCGCCCCCGGCACGACCCGGCCCACCACGAATCCCATCGCGATGGCCAACAGGATCCCCCGCAGCGTGGTGGCTGAGGCGCGCCAGAAGAATCGCGGGTCGCCCAGCACGATGCTGAGCCCCATACCCAGGATCGCCGTCATCAACGGCGCCACGATCATAGCGCCGATGATGATCGCAGGATCGTTCATCAGGAGGCCCATCGCGGCGAGGGCCGCGGCTAACGTCAGAGTCACGAAGAAGTCCGGGCTCGGCTGCGAGCCACGGCGCATCGTCTTCTGGACGTCGGCCTGCTCCTCAAGCGTCAGCGACGGAATCAGGCCGAAGACCCGGCCCCAGAGCCGGCGCCAGAACGACCCCAGATGGGTGAGTCGCCGCCGGACAACCATCACCGGGATGCGTGATTGGTCCAGGATCGCTTGAGGGATATCTCCGAAGAGGAACCGGTCGATCGGCCCTTCGTTGCCTGCGCCCAGGATGACCAGATCGTGGCCCTCCTCTGCCGCCTCGATGATGCCATCCACGGCTGAAGGCGCCTGGATGACCCGCGCCGTCACCGCTCCCTGATCCTCCGCGCTGAGGTTGTTGATCATCAGCTCGAGGCGTGCTTGGCCCATCAGTACCTCGGCTTGCCCCAACCGCCGGTCTGCGACATAGAGTGCGGTGATTGTCGCCTCCGGCGCCAGTATGCGGCCTAGGACCAGGGCCCGGGGAGCGTTGGGGCCTCCCGCTGCCGGTATGAGAACGGAGTCTATCTGGGGGGATGTCTCGCCCCGCTGAACGATGACGTCACACGTCGCGCCCTGGATCACGGGGTCGAGGGTGCGGCTTAAGAGGTAGCGTCCACGTCGCAGACGCCCGCTGGAACCCAGGATGAGGATGTCGGGCGCGTAGCGGCGCGTCTCGCCCAGGATGACCGCGCCCGTGTTCCTGCCGGCGCGAGCGAAAGCCTCTATGGCGAGATCATTGTACGCCTCGGGAATCTGCAGCCACGAGGGGCGGTTGCCCGAACGTGTTACCGACAGGACCCGGATCTTGCCGTCAAAGGCGCGCGCGATAGCACTCGCGGTGCGGAGCAGCGCATCGAGGTCCTCTGCGTCGCTGACCGCGACCAACACGCGGTAGGTGCCGTCCCCCGGCTGCTGAAGCTCGTGCCTTCGGTTTTTCACAGCTGCTCCTGACGCTGGCGCTAGCAGGCTCTGCCGCGCTTACAGGACTTCCAAGACCAAGAAGTGCGAGAGGCCCATCGATCTGAGAGGCGTGCGTTCGAGCGTGTAGGTGACAGTGCGGACCCACCGTCCCAAGCGCGGGCGGCGCGCCACGATGTTGTCATAGCCGGGATAGATCTGGGTATGCATGAGGGTACGCACCGGTTCGTTGGCGAAGAGTCGGCGCAGTCCGCTGCGCGTGTAGGCGCGGACGTGCGGTGCCAGACGGTTGCGTAACCTGTTGGGGAGCCAGTTGACCAGTGGCTTGTTGCCGAAGTGGTAGCGCCCCCGCCAGTAGATGCCGTGGGTCTCGAAAGGATAGAGCCGGTTGGGCACGAAGATCACAATATGCCCGCCAGACTTGGTGACACGCACCATCTCGCTGGCGCAGCGCCGGTCGTTGTTCACGTGCTCAAGGACCTCGTGGGAGAAGACGACGTCGAAGCAGTGGTCCGCAAAGGGCAGCGTTTCGCCCACTGCCTGCGCCACGCCTTGGGCCCGGTGGCGCGCTTCCCGGGCGCGCGCGATCTCCACCTCCACACCTATCACATGCGGTGTGTAGCGTTGGAAGGCGGAGGTGTACATCCCGATACCACAGCCCACATCCAACACGCGGCGGTTCTCCAGTGCCACAACCTGGCGCACCAGCGCTAGGCGTCGCTCCTGGCCCGCGCGCCACACGAAGGATGGATTGCCGCGCCGGGCAGCTTCCTCGCCTTGGTGATCCGCGGCGTTCATCGACGTCTCTTGGCTGTCATATGTGGTGAAATTGACACAGTATTGTCGACATGGTAGGATAGTACCAGTTGCGCAGCGATTGGCGAGCGCCTGCGAGCACCGTGCTGCGGTAGCCAACATCCTTGTTCTTCTGGCATTATCCCATACTCCATCCGACCTGTGAAGTCAAAGGAGAGACCCATGGCGTCGATGTCACGTGTTGACCGGTTGACAGGTTCGCTCTATGAGCTCCAGAGCAATGCTGCCGATATCGAGGCTTCCGCGATCGTCAGCGTCGATGGCCTGATCATTGCCTCGGCGCTGCCCACAGATGCCGGCGAGGATCGCGTGGCGGCGATGTCCGCCGCGATGCTCTCGTTGGGTGAGCGGATCGCGATGGAGCTCGGTCGTGGCAGTCTGGAGCAGGTCTACGTCAGGGGCAACCAAGGCTACGTCATCTTGATGAGCGTGGGCGAGGAGGCGGTGCTCACCGTCCTGGCTCGCGAGCGCGCGAAACTTGGCCTCGTCTTCCTCGAGATGCGGCGCGCTTGTGAGAAACTGGCGCAGTTGATCTAGACGGCTCACGGTTAGCTCCGTTGCGCTGAGCTCGCGATGTTCATGTCAGGCCGGTCTTCGAGCCAGCCTGTCTTCCTTTTCCTGCGCTGCCAACCCACCTTGTTTGACCTGCCGCCAGCCGCTATAATCAGGCTATGAGCAAAGACGACACGACGCCGCTGCGCCAGCAATACCTGGACCTCAAAGCACAGTATCCCGACACCATTATGTTCTTCCGCCTCGGCGACTTCTACGAGACCTTCGACGAGGACGCCGAGATCGCCTCGCGCGAGCTGGATCTGACGCTGACGTCCCGGCCTGTCTCCAAGGACCTGCGTGTGCCCATGGCGGGCGTCCCGCATCACGCCGTGGAGGGTTACGTTGCCCGGCTGATTGAGAAGGGGTACCGCGTGGCCATCGCCGAACAGATCGGTGAGCCCGATGGGCGTGGCCCGATGGAGCGACGCGTGGCCCGCGTCGTCACCGCGGGGACGCTCACCGAGCCCGCGATGCTGGATGAGAAGCGTCCTAATTTCCTCGCAGCCGTCGTCATCGACGGGGATCGTGCGGGCATCGCCTATGCCGAGATCTCCACCGGCGCGTTCGCCACGACTCAGCTGACCGACGGCAGCGCTGAGGACATCGTCCATCTGGCGCGCCAGGAGTTGACGCGGCTCCAGCCGCGCGAGGTCTTGATCCCCAAAGTGGGCTCTTGGAAGGAGCGTGACCCGGACCAGCAAGCACACCGTCCAGAGGAATCCCTCAAGGGGACGGTCTCAGCGGTTTTCACCCCTTGGGCCGGCTACCGCTTTGAGGAGACGACGGCGCGACAGGCGCTGATGGAGCACTTCGGCGTCCGCACCTTGCAGGGCTTTGGATGCGCCGGCAAGCCGCTGGCGATCCGGGCAGCGGGAGCGGCGCTCAGCTACCTGCAGGAGACGCAGCAGGGGCTGCTGCCACAGATCACGGGCCTGCAGACCTATGCGACGGACCGCTTCATGGCGATCGATGCCTCCACCTGGCGCAACTTGGAGATCACCGAGACGCTGCGCCGTGAGAAGTCCGGCTCGTTGCTGGGGGTGCTGGATGAGACCATCACGCCGATGGGGGGGCGACTGCTGCTGACCAGGCTTGCACAGCCTCTGCTCGACATCCCGGCTCTGGAGGCGCGTCTCACGCAAGTTCAGGGTTTCTATGACGACGGCGTCTTGCGCGTCCGCACGCGGGACTTGCTCAAGGCCGTGCCGGACCTGGAACGGATGTCCAACCGCGTGCTTGCCGGGCGCGCCAGCCCGCGCGACCTGGAAGGGATCCGGACGGCGCTCCAAGCGGTACCCCAGTTAGCCGCACTGCTGGAGGAGGCGGGGCAGCGCACGCTTGCGGAGGGCCTCAACCCGGTCGAGGATGCGCTCGACCTGATCTCGCGCGCCATCGTCGATGACCCACCGGCCCAGCTCAGCAGCGGGGGCTTGATCCGCCCTGGCTTCTCCTCCGAGCTCGACGGCATCGTGTTGGCCAGCCGGGACGCTCGAGACTGGATCGCCGGCCTGGAGCAGAAAGAGCGGGCGCGCACAGGCATCAAGAGCCTTAAGGTCGGTTACAACAAGGTCTTCGGCTACTACTTGGAGGTCACCAAGGCGAACACCGAACACGTCCCCGATCACTACATTCGCAAACAGACGTTAGTCAATTCTGAGCGCTACATCACGCCGGAGCTGAAGGAGTATGAGAGCATCGTGCTCAACGCCGAGGAGCGGATCTCTGAGCTGGAGAGCCGTCTCTTCACCGAGATCTGCCAGCGTGTGGGCACCTATGCCTCTGACCTTCTGGAGACCGCCCAGGCCTTCGCCTGTATTGACGTCGCCGCGTCCCTAGCCGAGATCGCCGTCCGCAACCACTACGTGCGCCCCACCTTTGAAGAGGCGCCGGTGATGCACATCCTCAACGGGCGTCACCCTGTCGTCGAGCAGGCTCAGCGTGAGCCCTTCACCCCCAATGATCTCGACATGGACGCTGAGAGCCGCATCCACATTGTGACCGGCCCCAACATGGCGGGTAAGTCTGTCTACCTCCGTCAGGCGGCGTTGATTGTCCTGATGGCGCAGATTGGCAGTTTCGTCCCGGCGGACGAGTCGCACATCGGCCTGGTGGACCGGATCTTCACCCGCATCGGTGCAACCGATGAACTGGCGGCGGGCCAGTCGACCTTCATGGTGGAGATGGTAGAGACGGCCAATATCCTGAACCATGCGACGCCCCGTAGTCTGTTGATCCTCGATGAGGTCGGGCGGGGCACCAGCACGTACGATGGCATGGCGATCGCCTGGGCCGTTGTGGAATACCTGCACAACCATCCTGAGCGCCGTGCACGCACCCTCTTCGCCACTCACTACCACGAGCTGATCGAGATGGAGGAGCACCTTCCGCACGTGCGCAATTTCAACCTGGAGGTTGCAGAGGAGGGGCGCGATGTCGTCTTCCTCCACAAAGTCGTTGCCGGGGGTGCCGATCGTTCCTATGGCATCCACGTGGCCCGGCTGGCGGGGATTCCCGCGCCTGTGGTTCACCGTGCGGAGAGTCTGCTCGAGGACTTGGAGAGCGGCCAGTTCCGTCCGGGCGTGGCCCAACAGGAAGAGGAGGTCTTCCAGCCGATGCTCATCGCCAAGGAGCACCCTGTCGTCGAGGCGCTGCGCCAACTGGACATCAACAGCCTGACGCCGTTGGATGCGCTGACCCAGCTCTACGCCTGGCAGAAAGAGGTCGTGGGGGACAAACGCAAGAAACGCACCTGAGGGGACGCTGTGGCCGTACTCTCGCTTCTGAAAGGAGCTGTGGAATGCCCGGGATACAACCGAAGAACACGTGGGTTCTGATTGTGAGTGGCGTGGTTGCACTCGTATTGGTGGTCGGCGTGGTGTTGCTCGACGAGATCGCGGCGCCGGTCGATGGTGTTATCCGTATCGGGGCGCTCCTGGGCTACCTGATGGTCTTTCTGGCTGCTGTTTCCTCGAACTACATGCGCGAGCTCACCCGGTATTTCGGGCGACGCTTTGTGCAGGTGCATCACGTCGCCTCTGTGACGGCGTTGGTCGCCCTGGCGCTCCACGCGACCAGCGCGGCCTGGCGCGCCGGCAGCCTCAACCAGTTTGTGCCGCAGTTCGGCTCGCTGCGCCAGTTCCTCAGTCTGGGCGGCAGACCGGCCTTCTGGCTGATCGCCATCACTTCGCTCACGGCACTGCTGCGCGCCAGCATCGGGGACAGCTGGAAGACCGTCCACTGGCTCAACTACCTCGCCTTCCTCCTCGGCACCGTCCACGCCCAGCTGATCGGTCCGAACTTCCAGCACCTGGGTGTGCGCATCGTCTCGATTGTGATGGCGGTCGCTGTTGTGGCGGTCTTCGCGCTCAAACGTCTGGAGGTCTATCGGCGCAATCAGCGCCGGCGGGCGCGATCGTAGTCGCGGGACTACGAAGAGAAGGGGATAGTATGGTGAGTATCTTGCCGGGATTGTCGAATCTGTTGGTCCAGCTGCCCATCATAGTCCTGTGGATCGTGGGTGTCGTGGTCGCATTGCTTCGGTGGTCACGACATCCCAGAGTGTCGCTGCTCACGTTGATAGGCCTGCTGATCCTGCTCCTACAGAGCCTGGTCACCGGTCTCCTTGTGCCCTGGTTGCAGATCACGCTTCTGGGCCGGGGAATGCATGGCAGCCGTATGGGGATGCTGATGGGTGTCGTCGGTGTCGTTGCATCCCTGATCAAGACGGGGGCCTGGGGCCTGATCCTTGTTGCGATCTTCTCCGGTCGCGGATCGGGTGACGCGGCGGCCTCAGGCGCCGCGTGATCTCCCGTGTTCGGCCTCTTCCGGCGAACGGCGGT
>JAFGNI010000592.1 GCA_016927095.1 Anaerolineae bacterium
CGCGGGTACGAGTTGGCGTGGCGCCGCGTCACGGTGCGCCCCGTCTTGATCCAAGAAGAACACCATCTGCAAGTCTCTCACCTGGACGAGAGACAGGACACGACGAAGAATTACCGGGGCGCGGAGGCTAGCGCGAAGGTCGATGACCTGCTGGATCTCCCCTTCTCCCAAATCCACGTGGTGACGACGGAGACCGAGATTCAGGTCCAGATCTCTCGAAAGGGCGTGGCTCGGGTGCACAAGCGACAGGTTGCAGGAGCCGTTGCGGCGCCGTCGCTTGCCCATGACCGCGAGAAGCCGCGGTTGATCCCGGGCGATGTGCCGGACGAGGTGCTCCAGGCGCTAGAGATTCAAGCGCCCGATGGGCGCATCCGCGCCGGCAAGCGCCGCAAGTTCCTGCAAATCAATGAGTTTCTGCGCCTGATGATGGAGACCGCCGCACTGGAGGCGCTGGCGCCGCCGGTGCACATCGTGGACTGCGGCTGTGGCAGCGCCGACCTGACCTTCGCGGTCTATCACTACCTGAACCACATCCTCGGGTTGCCGGCGACGGCGGTGGGGATCGATGTGAAGGAAGATCTGATCGCCAAGCAGAATGCTCTAGCGCAGAAGCTGGGCTGGCACGATGTCCGGTTTGAGGTCAGCCGCATCATCGATTTCGAGCCCGTGACGCCGCCGGACATGGTGTTGGCGCTGCACGCGTGCGATACCGCGACGGATGAAGCACTGGCACAGGCAGTGCGGTGGGACGCCCCGTTGATCTTCAGCGCCCCCTGCTGCCATCACCACCTGCAGGCGCAGATGGCTGAACAGCCCATGCCGCCACTTTTCCAGCCCGTCCTGCGCCACGGTATCCTCAAGGAGCGGGTCGGTGATGTGCTCACGGATAGCTTCCGCGCCCAGATTCTGCGCATCCTGGGCTACAGCACCGATGTCATCGAGTTCATCTCACCGGAGCACACCGACAAGAACTTGATGATCCGCGCGGTAAAGCAGACCGCGCCCGGCGACCCTCAGGTTATCGGAGAGTACCGGTCCCTGATCGACTTCTGGGGCGTCGAACCCTACCTGGCTTCGCTGCTGAGGGAACAGATGGCGGCGGCCGGGGCAGGCAGGTAGTTGTCTTTTGCCCGTCTTCCGTTTCCAGTTGGGGCGGTTGGGGACGTCTGTCGTGGTAGCTGAGGTTGCGTGAAACGGGGAGCTATGCCGAACGAGATCCATTTGGATAGCTTGATCACCGCCTACGACGCTTTCCAGGCGTTTGAGGAGCGGTGCTACACGCTGCTGCACGCGATGGTCGATCTGCCGCAGCCGCAGTCGGATGTGCAGCGGCGGCTGATGCATACCGCGCTGGCCCGGTTGGCGACGGGCCACGATATGGATGAGGCGGTGACCGATATCGGTTGGGTGAACGAGCAACCAGAAGAGGGCAACATGTTTGTCTGGCATGTCAACGCGGACGCTTACCTGCGCTTTGGCCATCTCTATCCGCCCGAGCTGGAGGACCTTGTCCAGACGCAGTTGACGTCCCATGCCTATGTAATCCACGATGGCCAGACCGAGAATCACAAGTTGATGATCGCCGTCGCGGGGTATCTCGTAGCGCAGACGTGGCCTGAGTGGGCGGAGGCCGAGGACACAGCCAACCGGATGGCTGCCTATCTCCAGGCGTTTTTCGATCGGGTGGTCCGGTACGGGCAAGGCGAGTTCGACTCGCCGACCTACGGCGTGCTCTACCTGAATACGCTGGCCACGCTCTACGACTTCGCGCTGGATCCTAGGATGCGCCACGAAGCTTCGATGATGCTCGACTGGTTTCTCGTCAACATAGCAGGCGAGTGGCTGGACGGGCTCTTTGCCGGTGCCCACGCCCGCGACTACTTCCCGGCTGCAGGCATCGCCGATGCCACTGGTGGCAGAGCTGTCGGTTGGCTCTACTTCGGCGGGCAGATGCCTGCTTTCGAACAAGGAGAACCCCATTACGCCGTCATCAACGCGCTGTCCGGCTACCGTGTGCCGGAGGTGATCGCCCATATGGCCCAGGATCGGGATCGGCCCTACACCCACCTTGAAACCCACGATCTGACGGCCCTTGCCCTGCCTACTCACGATGATAACGCCACCCACCGAGTGCCCATCTCGTCCTCGCTCGCGGCATCTCTGCGCAGGGCGAACCGTTGTGGCCGCCCCTCGGTGGCACCCGGCACGCCTGGCGCCGCGGGTATTGACGCGGAGACAGCGCTCCCCACCGCCGCACAAGGCTTTGGCTACATCACCAAGGCCGGTGTCTACAAGACCACTTACATGACGCCCGACTTCGCCCTTGGCAGCATAGCCGACGGCAAACAGGGTGACATCATCTGGTCCGGGCAACTCCGGCGCTGGTCGCTGGTGTGGCAGTCGGACGTGCCCGCGAGCGTCATCTTCTTCACGCATCCCTTCCCCGATGGCCCGCACGATCAGGCCTATCGCCAACTGTGGCGGGGTTCGTCCCCCTACGAGCAGGTGCTTCAGCACGAGACAGCGTTGATCGCGGTCTACAGCATCCCTGAGGGGGGGACCTACACCTATGCTCCGCGCGAGCCGGTACCTTCAGACGCCGATCCTTACATCGAGGGGTTCTTCCCCGAGGATGCGCTGCTTCTAGTCCAAGAGGATCCGTCTGGTTGGATCTTCGCCCACGGCGGTACTGTCTTGATCGCCGTGCACCCCCTCCGGCCCTATGTGTGGCTGGAGGACGAGCCTGTCGAGACGCCTTTGAGCCGTCTTGTTGGTCGGCATCGTCGTCTCCATAGCCCCGGCCTCAAGAACGGCGTGGTTGTGCAGTTGGCTAAGCCGGAGTCCTATGACGATGACGATGTTCCAGATCCCGTGGACACCCTGAATCGTTTCCGCGCGGCTGTTTTGGCTCGGACGTCGGTCGAGGCCACGCTCGATCTTGCGCGTCCATCGGTCCACTACACCTCTCTGGCAGGAGACACACTTCGGATCACTTACGATGGGGACCGGATCATCAACGGCGGTGTCGTGGACTTCTCGACGTGGCCATTGATCGAGAATCCGTTCGCCTGGTCCGCTGTGGGATCGGGCGTGCTCGAGCTTCGTTACGGCGAGCGAATGCGGATCCTCGATTACACCACGTGGTCTGTCCGCGATAGCCTTGCCTAGGGGGCCTTGGTGACCGTCGTTGCTTATAATGTCTTCATGGTCGCGATGTTGGCGGTCGCGCTCACCGTGCTCGGGTGGTATCTTCGCCGCCACAGCACAAATCCCGGGCGTGACGGGCTGCTGATTGCCGCCTTGACCGGCGTGCTAGCGGTTTCGGGCCTGTTAGGTGCCGTTTTCTACCACGGCAGTCTGTTTGGGGCAGCACAGCTTCTCGCGTGGGGTGCTTTCCTGCACGCGCCGGTATTTCTGGTGGGCATAGGCCTGCTTTACCGGTCGCGGAGGCCGCCTTTGGCGACGGGAGCGTTTGCGCTGGCACTCTGTCTCGGCCTAGTCGCCCTTGACGCCTTTCTCATCGAACCCCACTGGCTGGACACCACGATGGTTGAGATCAGGTCTCCTAAGCTTTCAGAACCGGTTCGGGTCGTGGTCCTCGCTGACATCCAGACAGACCGGCCCGGTCGCTACGAGGCCCGCGTCTTGTGGGAGGCTATGGCGCAGGCACCGGATCTGATCCTTCTCGCGGGTGACTATATTCACCTGGGCCGGCGCAGCGGGAGCTATGAGGAGGAGATGGCGGCGCTCCGCGATCTGCTTGTGGCAGCAGACTTGCAGGCGCCATTGGGTATCTATGCCATCGCCGGCAATGTGGACCGGCCCGGACTGTGGACCGAGATCTTCGCCGGTCTGCCGGTCATGACGACTGAAGAGACCACCCGGTACGATCTTGGCCCCCTTGTCCTGACGAGTTTGAGTATGGCGGACGCCTTCGGCACCAGCGTCGCCCTGCCGCCGGAGGAGAGGTATCATATCGTGTTAGGGCACAGCCCCAACTTCAGCCTCGCGCCCGTGGGTGGCGACCTCCTGGTGGCGGGACATACCCATGGGGGACAGGTGCAGTTACCATTTCTCGGTCCCTTGCTAACGTTGTCGGTGGTGCCGCGGGGGTGGGCGTCCGGCGTCACCGAGATCGGCTGGGACCGTTGGCTGGTCGTCTCGCGCGGGATCGGGATGGAGCGTGGGGCGGCGCCGCGGGTGCGCTTCCTCTGTCGACCCGAGCTGGTGATTGTCGATCTCATTCCCGGGTGAGGGCCCCGTGTCTATCCGCATCGAGGGCGCCAACGAGCACAATCTGCAGGACGTTGACGTTGAGATCGGCGACGGCCTGACGGTGGTGACGGGCGTGTCGGGGTCGGGGAAGACTTCGCTGGTCTTCGACACGCTGTACCACGAGGCGCGACGGCGTTTTCTGGAGATTTTCTCACTGGGGGAGCGGCCGGCCCTGGCGGATGTCCGCCGTATCACCGGGGTTGGGCCGGCGGTGGCTGTGGGCCAGAATCTGCTGAACCGTAACCCCGGGTCGACGCTGGCCACGGCGTCGGGACTGCACCCGTTCCTGCGGTTGCTGTACGCCCACTTCGGGGCGCGCGCCTGCGCGCGGTGCGGGACGCCGGTCACGATCTACACGGAGGACGAGATCGTGGCGCGCGTCGCGTCTCTCGCCGCTGAGACGGCGGTCACGCTCCTGGCCCCGCTGTTGCGGCAGGTGCGGGGCAGCCACCGCACGCTCCTGGGCTGTCTGGGCGACGCCTTCGGCACCGGTTCGATGTGGGTGGATGGCCAGGTTCTGGGCGCCCGCGAACCCGCATTGGCACCGGATTGTCCCCACGACCTCGACGTCGAACTCGGGTCGCTTGCGGCGTTGCCGTCCGATTCGGAGGGCGCGAGCGTTAGGGCGGGAGAGATCCGCGCGTTGGTCCGGCGAGCGTGGGCGTTGGGCGCCAACGGGGTGACTGCGCGACGTCCTGGGGTCGAGGATGTGATGTTCTCGCGTGCGCCGGTCTGTGTTC
>JAFGNI010000593.1 GCA_016927095.1 Anaerolineae bacterium
CAACGGTCCAGCTGATACCTGTGAGGAGGACTGAACATGGACGATGGCGGTGAAAACTACCATTGGTTGATTGGTTGCGGTTCATTGACCTGGCCGCGGGATATGGACCGTGACCAAGTGTGGGCGGAGATCCGTGATGCCGGCTACGATGGGTTGCCGGTCGGCCCCGGCCTGGGCAGCAGCGTGGAGGTACTCGCGCGTTGCGAGCGCTTCTCCCTTAAGCCGGCACCGGGCTACCTGTCGGGCAACTTCTGGAAGCCCGAGGAAGAGGCCGATATCCTCGCACGCGCCGAGACCTACGGGGCGTTCATCCAGGCCGTAGGGTGTACGGAGCTCTACCTGGGGCCTGGCGGCTTTGAGGGCTACGTGACGGCGTCAGGCCTGAACCGCCGCCAGCTTGCGGGGCACGTGCGAGCCGAGGACATGATGACGGATGATGAGTTTGAGCAGTTTGCCAAAGCCGTGAACACGGTTGGCGAGATCACGCTCAAGTACGGGGTGCGCAGTTGCTTCCATAACCACGTGGGCAGCGTGATCGAGACTCGTGAGGAGATCGATCGTCTCTTCGGCATGGTGGATCGTGACCTGGTCTACCAAGGCCCAGACATCGGCCATCTGCTCTGGGCCGGGGCTGATCCGGTGCAGTTCTGCGAAGACTACGCAGCGGACATCGTTTCGGTGCATATCAAAGACATCGCCCGGGACGTGTTGCAGCAGGGCGTTGAGGCGGCATGGGACTACGGGCAGTTCTCAGAAGCCGGCATCTTCGCCGAGTTGGGTGAGGGCTGCGTCGACTTCCCCGCGATCTTCGCCATCCTGAGAGCTGCTGGCTACGAGGGATGGATCATCGTCGAGACCGATCGCACGACGAAGGCGACCGCCTTTGAGAGCGCCAAGATCAGCCGGGCATATCTGGCGAGTCTCGGGCTCTAGGAGCGCTAGAGCGTTTCGACGTTCAAACGTTCAAACGTTCAAACGTCAAGACAGAGAAAGCTGTCGAGCATATCTAGTCTAGGAGAAACCTATGCCTAACGACGTAACTGTGAAGATTGGTTTTGTGCCGTCTTACCGTTTCCGGCACACGCCATGGGTCAAGAAGATGCGGGACGATAGCCTCGTGGCGTTCGCGAAGGTCGGGGGGATGGACATTGTGGTCCCCCAACCCTCGCCAGACGAGAGGACCGTCGACCCTGTGAAAGGCCTGACGCCCCACGGGACCGTGTCGGGGCTGGATGAGGGCGAGGCTGTGGCGGCGTACTTGCGGCGGGAGGGGGTCGATGGGGTGATACTCTGTCCCCTCGACTTCGGCGACGAGCGCTCCGCGGTGAAGGTCGCCGAGACGCTGGGTGTGCCGGTCCTGCTTTACGCGACTAAGGAACCGCCCGGTCGCGATGATCCGGGCCTGAGCCGGGTCTCTGACTCCTATTGCGGCAACCTCTCGATGGCCTCGGGGCTCTATCGACGGAAGATCCCCTTCCGCTATGCTGGTCTCTTCTTTCCCGACGAACCCGGTCTCCTAGCCGAAGTGCAAGACTTCGTGCGGGCCGTTGCCGTAGCCAAAGGACTGCGAGGAGCGCGCATCGGCCAGATTGGTGTGCGCCCGGGCACCTTCGAGACGGTGGGCTACGATGAGGTGGCGATGATCCAGAAGTTCGGGCAGAACATGATCTACGCCAACCTCTCGGACATCACGTCGAAAGCCTTGGCCTATGCCGATGATGACCCCGAGGTGTTGGCGACGATCGAGGATTTTCGCGCCTCCTACGCTGAGATCAGCGTCTCCGATCACTATCTGCTGCAGGCTTCCAAGCTTGAGCTGGCCCTGACGGACTTTTGGAACACCAACAAGCTGTCGGCGATGACGATGCAATGTTGGCCCTCCATCCAACGCCTGATGGGCATCTCGGTCTGCAATAGCTACGGTCGGATGACGGGAAAAGGGATGCTCACATCGTGCGAAAACGATGTGCTTGGCGCGCTGTCGATGCTGATCTGCCACCGCGTGGCCTTGGGCGAGACCGTGCCGCACTTCATCGACTGGACGATCCGCCACCGCGATAACCCCAACCAGCTCCTGGCGTGGCACTGCGGTAACGCCCCCACCTGCCTGGCTGCTGATCCATCCAAGGTAGCGCTGCGTTCGCGAGGTGATATGACTGGCTGTGAGCCGGTGCCCGAGGAGGACCGCCAGGCGGGGTTGGCTCAGTTCCAGCTCAAGCCGGGGCCGGTCACTTTCGTGCGACTTGCCGAGTATGACGAGGCCTGGAAGATGCTCATCGCCACCGGTGAGATCCAGCCGAGCGACGAAACCTTAGCCGGCACCTGGTCGTGGGTGGAGGTTGCTGACCACGACAAGCTCTACCGCACCTTGGTGGAGGAGGGCTTCATCCACCACGCCAGCATGATCCACGGCGACTACACCCAGGCGCTGCGCCAGGTCTGCAAGTTCCTCGATATCGAGGCCGTTGTCGTATAGCGACAGGGGACAAGGGATAAGGGAACAGGAATAGGGGCAAGGGGGAGAGGGCAGGCAATCTCGCTTCATCAGATCGGTCTGCCCTATCTCCTTTCCCTGTTCCCCTATCCCTTATCCCTTGCAAATAAAGGAGGCTACAGACACAGATGATATTCCGCGTGAAGTGCGGCACCAATATCTCTCACTGGTTGAGTCAGAGTACCCGCCGCGGAGCGGATCGGCGGAACTTCTTCACCCAAGCCGACGTGCAGAGGATCGCCGAGATGGGAGGTGGCAAGCTCGACCATATCCGGCTGCCCATCGATGAGGAGCAGATGTGGGATCCTGACGGCAATCGCCACCGCAAGGCATTCGAACTGCTTGATGCTGCCTTGGACTGGTGTGCAGCTGCAGGGTTGAAGGTCATCGTCGACCTACACCTGCTACGAACCCATCATTTCCTCGATGAGGAAGATCCCCTGTTGTTCGCAGACCCGCGCGAGGAGGAGCGATTCGCCGGGCTATGGCGCGACCTCTCGTCGCATCTGGACGACAGGCCGACGGAGAGCGTGGCCTACGAGCTACTGAACGAGGCCGTGGCCCGCGATGCGAACGATTGGAACCGCGTGGCGATGGCTGCCTACCATGCCATCCGCGAACAAGAACCCGAACGCACCATTGTCCTAGGGTCGAACTGGTTCAACCAGCCCCACACCTTTCGGGAGCTGCGCGTCCCCGAGGATGACGACACTATTTTGACCTTCCACTACTACTTCCCCATGTTCATCACCCACTACACCGCACGCTGGTGGGCGGGCGGTGGGTCCTACCAAGGCCCGATCCACTATCCCGGATCGCCTATCGCTGCAGAGGATCTGGCCTTGCTCGATCCCGCCTTCCGCGCTGAGATCGAGGCGAATGACTGGAACCGGCCCTTCGGACGAGAGGCGATGATTGAGGACCTGGCGCAACCGCTGGCAGTGCGAGCGGAAATCGACCTACCGCTCTACTGCGGTGAGTTCGGCTGCTACGACCGCACGCCTACCCCGCTCCGCCTGGCATGGTATCGAGACATCCTCGCCGTCTTCGACGCCTATGACATCGCTTGGGCCAACTGGGACTACAAAGGCGCCTTTGGCCTCGTCGACCAGAATGGAGACGAAACCCCAATCGCCGAAGTGCTGCTCAGCTGATGACCTTCCGGGTTGCTCCGGGCAACCCGGAAGGTGATTTCGGCTAGTCGATAGCATACGGGAGGGGAGTCCCCCTTCCGGGTTGCTTTGGGCAACCCGGAAGGTCAGTGGGAGAACGTGCATGCCAAGACGACAACTCGTTTTCGTGGCTGAGTGCTACTATCATGTCTACAACCGAGGTGTGAATCACGCACCGGTATTCTTTGGCGCCAGGAATTACGTCTACTTCCTCAGACTGCTCAAACAGAACGTCGAGCGATATGAGGTCGCTGTGACAGCATACTGCTTGATGCCCAACCACTATCATCTGCTGATCAGACCGGCATCGGACGACGGCGTACGACGACTGATGAAGAGCTTGGCTGGCTCATACGTGCAAGCCGTCAACCTGGAACTCGGACGCAACGGCTCGTTGTTTGAGGGGCGGTTTCGTGCCGTATGGGTCGATCGTGAAGCATATCTGATGCACTTGGCGCGCTACATACACTTGAATCCCGTTGAGGCGAAGTTGGTTTCGCGACCTGAGGAATGGGCCTACTCGAATTACCGGGACGTGATTGGGCTGCGATGCGGTATGCTCAAGGACACAACCTTGGTGCCCGGCCTTTTTGAGCAGGGCCAGGCGTATCGCTCGTTCGTGGAGGAAGGCATAAGCGAAGCCGACACGCCCGGTGATCTGGAAGCGTATTGGCTAGACTGAGAACCTTCCGGGTTGCCCGGAGCAACCCGGAAGGAAAAGCAGTTCGTGCCGCAGCTCTTCCGGGTTGCTCCGGGCAACCCGGAAGATAGAACCCGGGAGGTGATAATGAACGACGTGATTGCAGGAGAGGCTCGCAAGCCCCGCATTCACCTGCTCTGCAACGCCCACATCGATCCTGTGTGGCTCTGGGAATGGGAAGAGGGGGCTGCCGAGGCCATCTCGACCTTTCGCACGGCGGCGGACCTGTGCGAGGCTTTCGACGGGTTCGTCTTCAACCACAACGAGGTCGTCGTCTACGAGTGGGTGGAGGCGTATGAGCCCGAGCTCTTCGCCCGCATCCAGCGCCTGGTGCGCGAGGGCAAGTGGCACATTATGGGGGGCTGGTACCTGCAGCCGGACTGTAACATGCCCAGCGGCGAGTCCTTTGTGCGCCAGATTTTGGCCGGCAGACGGTACTTCGCAGAGAAGTTCGGCGCCCGTCCCACCACGGCGATCAATTTCGACCCCTTCGGGCATACCCGGGGATTGGTGCAGATTCTAGCCAAGAGCGGCTACGATGCCTATCTCTTCTGTCGCCCGCAGGAGCAGTGGTGCCATCTGCCGGACGGAGACTTCATCTGGGTGGGCTACGATGGCTCGGAGGTGATTGGGCACCGGTCGGTGACATGGTACACGGCCCCGTTGGGGGGCGCGCGAGAGAAGGTTGAGACCTGGATGGAGGAGCATCCGGATCGCGACCTGACCCTGCTTCTCTGGGGCGTGGGCAACCACGGCGGCGGACCCTCCTGGAAAGACCTGCAGGATCTCTCAGACTTGATCGCGGAGACGGAGCGGTTCGAGATTCTGCATTCGACCACGCAAGCTTACTTCTCGGAGGTGCGAGCACGCCACACCGGTGAGACAGGACACCTGCAGCTGCCACGCCACACCAAGGACATCAATCCCTGGGCTGTGGGCTGCTACACGTCGCAGGTTCGTATCAAGCAGCGCCACCGCGCGCTCGAGAACACGCTCTACGCCACCGAGAAGATGGCCTCGGTTGCCGCTATTCAGGGTGTCCTCGACTATCCGCGGGAGGCGTTGGCCTCTGCGCAGCGGGATCTGCTCTTCTCCGAGTTCCACGACATCCTGCCGGGCTCCTCGATCCAGCCTGTGGAGGAGACATCCCTTCGGCTGCTCGACCACGGGTTGGAGACGCTGTCGCGCGTGCGGGCCCGCACGTTCTTTGCCCTCGCGCAGGGCCAGCCCCGCGCCCCCGAGGGCGAGATCCCCATTCTGGTCTACAACCCACATCCCTTCCCGGTGAAGACCACGATGGTCTGCGAGTTTCAGTTGGCTGACCTCAACTGGGGCGAGACGTACACACAGGTGACCGCGACTCAGAACGGTGAGCCCCTGCCCACGCAGGTCGAGAAGGAGCTCGGCAATGTCAACGCCGACTGGCGCAAGCGAGTTGTCTTCAACGCCGAGCTGGCGCCCAG
>JAFGNI010000594.1 GCA_016927095.1 Anaerolineae bacterium
AGTGGTGCAACGCTGACCATCAGGAACTTGAGGTAGGCGGGGCGGTAGAGCCCTGCTGCGGTGATGAGTGCGAGGGGGACAAGTGCCATGCACAATGAGGCCCAGGCCGCAAAGCGCGTGGCGCTGCCGGGTCGTGCGTGGAGCGAAATCACCAGGGTCCACAGCCCCACAAGGCAGGCACAGGCAAGCACAATGGGTGCGATGCCCTCCGGAAGCGTCGTGCCTACTAAGAGCGTGCGGGTGAGGGCGCGAAACGCCTCGCCAGTGGCGAGGTCGGGCGGCTGCCAGCCTCGGGCGCCGAGCGCGATCGGAGCCCACGGCGCGAAGAGTAGGCCGCCAAGGACGTGGCCGACAACCCACCGGCTCAGCAGGGGCCAGCGCCACGGGCGCGCGGTAAGCCAGTAGAGGCTGAACGCAAGATTGAGCCCCACCAGAGCCAGGGCATAGGCGTATTGGGTATAGAGACCGAGCCCGACACCGGCTGCCAGGGCCAGGGTGGCAAGGAGATGCCGGCGGCGCGTCGCGCGCGCATCTCGGCGCACAAGGACCAACGCTGCCCACAGCGTCAGGGCCGAGGCCAACCCGAGTTGGGCGTACATACGCGCTTCCTGGCTATAGGCTACCGCGAGCGGGTGAACGGCAACCAGGGTCGCGGTAGCCCAGATGGTCAGTCTGTGGCCTCGCTGTCCGATCGCTGCGCGGCTTGCTGCCGCCGCCACCGCGACGGTCAGCACGCCGCAGAGGGCCGAGAAGGCGCGCAAGGCGTATTCCGAGTCCCCTACGGCGGCACGCCAGGTGTGCAGCAGCAGGTAGTAGCCTGGCGGGTGGATGTCACCCGCTGCGCCCTCGATGATCAGCCGGATGGGACGCTCGACCAGTCGCGCCGTGTTTCCCTCGTCGTTCCAGAATGACTGGGTGCCCAGGTTGTAGAAACGCAGGCCCGATGACAGCAGGAGGATCAGGAGCATGCAGCTCGGAAGCCGAGCCCAGACCGCTATCGAGGGCGTCTGGGCCTCTGCGCGGCGGTCACCGGGCATCGCGCGCTGACCCGCGGTCATCGAGACCCAATGCCCGCCATATTCTGTGCTCAGCGATGGCACCACGGCGCACGACAGCCGGGGGCTCCGGCACGCAGTCCACGATGGTGGAGGGCAGGCCGTAAGGCGATGGACCTCCATCGAGGATCAGCGCTACGTCCTCTCCGAAGAGGGCGGCGGCCTCCTCTGCCGTGATAGCTGGCGGATAGCCGGGACGGATGGCGCCGGACACTAGCAGGTAGCCTCCCATAGCGACGAGCAGGGGTAGTAGCGCGGGGAAGTTGGGGGCACGAACGGCGATCGGTGTCGCCCGCGCGTATGCGGGCAGCTCTGCTGCCGGGGGAAGGATCAGTGTGAGGGGGCCGGGCCAGAAGCGACGGGAAAGGCGTATAGCTGTCGCACTGGGCCGCGTCAGGCGCGTCATCTCGCTCTCGCCGGCGATGAGGAAGGGGAGTGCCGGCTCGGGTTGGCGTCCCCGCGCTTCATAGAGGCGGTGAACGGTGTCCTCGCCGGCCAGGGTCGTAGCGATGCCATAGATCGTATCCGTCGGGACGATCACGAGGTACCCGGCACGCATCAGGGCGGTGGCCTGCGCCACAGCCTCCAGGCTGCGGATTGGCACGATAGGGGTAGTCAGGCTGTACGTTCTCCAGATTCGCTGCACGACGTCAGGACATACCGTTCCAGGATCGCGGCTGCGCCATCCGCGTGCATCGGCGGCGCGATCCAGTCCGCGATGGCCTGGACCGCCGGGACGGCGTTGCCCATCGCCACACCGGTGCCGGCCCATTGGATCATGCTCAGGTCGTTCTGTTGGTCCCCCGCCGCCAGCACCGCATGCTGAGGAATTCCGAGGGTGCCAGCCAGCCATGCCAGCGCCTGTCCTTTGTTAACATGACGGGGGACCACCTCGATGAAGTTGGCGTGTGATTGTATCACGTCGGCTGAGGTCCCGAAATGCCCGACGAGTTGTTCCGCCATGGCCGCGATGCTCTCGGGCTCGGCGATGAACAGGACCTTGTCCGGCTGATGAGTGAGGAGCACCGAGGTCAGATCTGGCGCCTCGACGGGCTCGGGTCCCAGGTAGGTCTCGTAATAGCTCAAGGACAGGCGCTGTTCATCGATGAATAGCTGTCCATCGGCGTAGAGGATCGTATGCCATCCCTTGGCGCATCCCAGAGCGATCGCCTCACGAGCAAGAGCATCCGGGAGTGTGATCCGGTGCAGGACCTCCGTGTCAAGGCCCTGGATCCACCCGCCCTGGTAGCAGATAAGCGGCGCACTAAGGTCAAGGCTTCGGGCAAACGGGGCGGTGGCGGTATACATTCGGCCCGTTGCCAGCGTGACTACGATCCCGCGCTGCACTGTACGCGCGATAGCATCCCTGACCCTGGGGCTGATTACCAGATCCGCCCCCATCAGGGTGCCGTCCAGATCAAAGGCGACGAGTTGGATCATCTGGTATCCGGTACCCACTACCCAAACTCCAACGCCGAACGTTCACCGCCTGGCACCGGAGTTGCGGCTTCAGATACGCCGCCACATCATTGCATCAATAGGATGAATACGACGGCGGCCCAGAGGCTCGCCACGATTGCCACGTGCCCGCTCCAGAGGAAGTAGGCAATGGGGCGCTCGCTGTGGTAGAACAAGAACCCCAGGCCAGTGTTGAGCACCGCAAAGGCGGTGCCCACGAGGGCTACGTAGAAGATGCGAGCGGCGCGGGCGATCAGCAACGGTTCGCCTGCGGCAGTGACCCTTAGCACGATCTCAGGTGAAAGATAGGGGTAGCGCCAGCAGAGCATCCCCATCAGCAGGATCAGCAGCCCGAACCCGCTCAGCAGCATACCCAGAGCCCAACGATCTTGCCAGATCTGCCAGTCAAGGAACTTCGGATGGGTTGCGCGTTCCTCGACCTCCTGGGTTGGTCCCATCTCCAGGCGCTCGCGAAGCGCGACGAGGAATGCCTCCAGGTCGGCCGGTGAGACCGCATAGGCCACGGCCTCGGTTCGCAAGATGACCTGCTTGTTGGGCCCACCTGCGGCGTAGAACAGGATAGGATCGAGCTTGGCTCCCCCCTCCTCGGTGCCGACTGAAGCGGCGACCATCGCGCGACCCAGTGCCACGACGTAGCCAGGCCAGCGCAGGCTGGGCCGGATGTGCCGGTCCTGCAACTTGGTGCCGGCGATGACCTCGCGGATCGAACCCATGGGAATCTGATGCTCGACGGGGCCCCAGTGGATCAGAAGGGCGTTGCGGTCCAGCTCATAGCTAGCATTGACCAGACCCCAGAGCTGATAGAGGACGCGGATCGCGAGGCCCAAGGTGAGACATGCACCTACCGCCATCAGGAAGACCCAGATGGAGAGCGGTCTGACCAGTGCTCCAACGACGAGCCCCACGGTTGCAGCAATGCAGACGACGGCGAGGGTCAGGCCAACGATCCACCCCGTGCGAGTCTCCAGGCGCCAAGTATTGTCCATACGGTCAGAACCGATGCTCGCCTATAGCTCCTGGCGGGACTCGAGTGCTCGCGACAACGTGACAGCGTCGGCGTATTCGAGATCGCCGCCGACGGGCAGTCCGCGACCCAGGCGCGTAACCCGAACGCCAAGGGGCTTCAGGCGCTGAACCAGGTATGCCGCAGTGTAGTCGCCCTCGCTGGTCGGGTTTGTGGCGAGGATGATCTCGCGGATCGCGCCCCCTCGCACACGCTTCTCCAGTTCAGCGATGCGCAGATCCTCGGCGAAGATGCCTTCCAATGGTGACAAGGCACCATGCAGGACGTGGTAGACACCGTTGTAGTTCTCGGTGCGCTC
>JAFGNI010000595.1 GCA_016927095.1 Anaerolineae bacterium
TCGTACAGCGTCCGGGCCAGGTAGGGCCCGCAGCGTCCTTCCATCGTCGGCGCCTGTCCCGGCACGGGGCCGGAGCGCCCGTTGGTAAAGACGCGGGTCGTGGGCGGCTCGCAGCCGGTGCGGATCGTGTAGCGGGCCGGGACGCAGACAGGGCAGGTGGAGTAGGCGTTGGTGAAGGTCAGTCCACGACGGGTCAGGCGGTCGAGGTTGGGCGTATAGATGCCGGCGTTGCCCAGCGCCGCGATGGTGTCGAAGCGCTGCTGGTCGGTCATGATGTAAAGGATGTTGGGCCGGTCGGGCATGGGGATCTCCTGTGGTGCTATGTGGGTTTCGTCTCCGGCATCTGGAGCATGCGGCCCTGAATGGACTCAACAACGGAATCGCGAATGAACTGGCTTGCTTCCAGGATCTCGATCCCGATCATCTCACCATCAGCATTCAGCTCAACCGTAATGTTGGGGCTCAGCTCCACGCTACCCATCTCCGGCTCATCGGTAACGACGATGTGCAGAATGTCTTCTTCCGCGAAGTACACCATCCTAGTCTCCGTCATTCTCAAACCTCCCCGTCTTCAGCCGCAGGCTTATCTGTTGACGTGTCGTCGCGTGGACCGTCACCGGGATGACGGTGCCGGTTCCCAATCAGACCATCCCTCGCCCACGGTCACCTGGGCAACATCTAGAGGATACCACCGAAATGGCAGTTCATCCAATGCGAACGCCACAAGACCGCGTCCCATGCGCGGCATCGAAATCGTGTGAGCTCCGTTCCGAGGCCCAATCAACTGCCCTGACCGCACGTTCTGCACCCACGTGCGCTCCACGCCACGGCAGCGCCCAAGGCCTCAGCCCGAGCAGACTCGGGCCGAAAGCCCTTGGGCGCAACAACGCAGTCCCACAGCACGGCAAAGGCCGAGCCGGGCTGCGTCGGCGCCGCCTTCCCCTAACGCACGGCGACGAGACCTCGCGCTCCGGAGCGCCCAAGGGCCTTCTGCGGGCCTTGGGCGCTGCTGTGCCACGCCGCCTGATGCCCACCGGAAAGCCCGCGTCCTAGTAAGCCCCAGGGGCGGACCTTCCTTCACAGGCAAATCTGGTAGTATGCAGCACCATGTCAGGATGACTGCAGTGTCCTGCCGGATGACTGGCGACGATAGCGTGCGGAGGAAGCCATGCGTAGAACACTATGCCTAACAGTAATACCGCTGGTGCTGATGATGGCGGGGTGCTCCCCGCCGGAGAGGGCCGGCGGAATAGGAACGCCACGGGTAGCAAAGGAAACGGTGAATGCTGTGGTACCGGCCCCCAAGACGTCGTCGCCACTGGCCCCGCCAAAGGTGACTGGGGATGATCCGGCGACGATCTCCCCCCTGCCCACGCCGACGTCGCTGTCGACGGCTGAACCGACGCTGACACCGGCAGCGACGCCTGTCGCCACGCTTCCCCTGGTTGTTCAGGTCGACGCCACCGTAGACGCGGGCGCGCTAGACACCTCGCGGATGCTCAACGTCGCCGCCGGCGGCTACGCACCGATGGCCAACGTGAACTGGCTGCCGGGCATCTACGACGAGCTCTCACGGATTGGCATGGAGATGGTGCGGGTGGACCATCTGCTCGACGAGGCCTTCTACAGCGTGGTCTGGCGGGGCAGCGGCGACCTCAACTACGACTTCTCGCGCCTCGACCGGGTCGTCGTGCCGATCCTGCAGCACGGCATGCAGCCACTGATGTGCCTCTCCTACAAGCCGGAGGCGCTCGACCCGCGGGGCCAGGCCAAGGCACCACCGATCGATCTGGACGAGTGGTCCGAGGTCGTGCGCACCTTTGTCGAGCACTACGCAGGTCTTGGGTACACGGGATTGATCTGGGAGGTGTGGAACGAGCCGGATCACGCCTTCTTCTTCCAAGGGAGCCCGGAGCAGTATGTGGCGCTGTATGCCGCTACGGCACGGGCGGTGAAGGACATCGATCCCACGGCGCAGGTCGGCGGCGCAGCGGACAGCTCTGTGACCTCCCCGGGCGGCAAGCTACGGCCCTTGCTGGCGCACGTCGCGGCGAACCCGGTGGTGCCACTGGACTTCGTCTCGTACCACGATTACAGCGATCCTGACGGCGATGGTCGGGCGCCCTACACGCTCTCCTGGAACGTGGAGGCAATCGAGGCGATGGTCACGGAGGCCGGTCTGGCGCCGCGTGAGATCTTCGTGACGGAGTGGAACCTGACCCCCAACATGACCACGGGGCCCGGCGCACCGCCCGATACCCACGCCGGCGCGGCGGCGGTGGCGGTGAAGCTCTATGACCTCCTCGAGCATCCCAGCATCCGCCGGGCCTTCTACTTCGCCCCGATGGATGGTTACACACCGCGGCAGATCTTCAACGGGGATCTGGGCCTGCTGACCGTGAACGGGCACCGGAAGGCGACGTACAACCTCTTCGAGATGGTCTCGCGGCTTGGAGATCACCGCTTAGCCGCGACGGTGACGGGCGACAACACCGGGGACCACGCGAGCTACGCCCTGGCGACGCGGGACGAGGCCGGGCAGATCGCGGTGCTCATCTGGAACGCGTGGGAGAACGCGCGAACCGTCGACCTGTCGGTCGCCGGGCTGCCCGAGGATCGACCGTTGGTAGTGACCAGGTCCGTGATCGATGCGACGCGCGGCAACTACTACCACGACTACAGCCAAGGCCTCCGCGGCTACAGCGTGGGCCCGTCGGAACCACTGGTGCCCATCGTGGAGGGCCCGGTTGCGGCAGGCGATGGTTTCTTCGCGCGGTACGCGCTACCGCCACACAGCGTGGTGCTCGTCGAGGTCACACCGGGCGACGACACGCACGGGGCTATGACGGCGCCTAGCGTGCGCGCGGCTCCGGACAACTACGCGGCGACGAAGCCGGTGACGGCGAGCTCCAGTCACCCCGGCTCGGAATGGGAAACGGATCGGCTCGTGGATGAGATCACGCACAGCTTGCCGGAGACCCTGGGCTGGTCGAGCGACGTCCGTTCAACGGCGGACCAGACGGAGTGGGTGCAGGTCGACCTGGGTGCTGTCACCGTCATCGACACGGTACGCCTCTACCCGCGAGACGACCTGTGGCACGAGGGCGCCGGTTTCCCGGTCGACTTCACGATCCAGGGCGCCGTGAACCCCGACACCTGGATCGACCTAGTCACCGCGGTGGGCTACGATCCCCACGAGCCGGCACGGCAGGTGCAGACCTTCGCCTTCGCGCCGGGCAGCTACCGGTATATCCGCGTGCTGGCGACGCGGCTGGGCGCGGTGGACGACGGAGAATACGCGCTGCAGTTTGCGGAGATGGAAGTCGGGGCGCAGGAAGCGGCCACGCCCTGAGAGGCGCAACCCAAGACGCCCCACCGGGGCGTCTCTACGCGGAAGCTGGTGGTGTGGTAGAGACGGGTCGGTGACCCGTCTGTGACGGTAACCTAAGGACAGCGGCGCGCTGCACGGCGCGGATGCCCCGCCAGACGCCCCAGCGAGGCATCTCTACGAGGAAGCTGGTGGTGTGGTAGAGACGGGTCGGCGACCCGTCTGCACCGGCAACCCAGGGACAGCCCCGCGCTGCACAGCGTGGGCGCCTCGCCAGACGCCGCCCCACCGGGGCGTCTCTACGCGGAAGCTGGTGGTGTGGTAGAGACGGGTCGGCGACCCGTCTGCATCGGCAACCCAGGGACAGCCCCGCGCTGCATAGCGCGGATGCTCCGCCAGACGCCCCGGCGGGGCGTCTCTACGAGGAGGCCGGCGCGTGCACCGGCGCGGCATAGGGCGCGGGCTCCCCGATTCTGTGCTAACAGCCAGCTAGGAA
>JAFGNI010000596.1 GCA_016927095.1 Anaerolineae bacterium
CGCAATCCGGCATAGGCGTGCGCGTTGACGGCGAACCAGTGCCGCCACTCTGGATTGTCCTCGAGATGGCCCGCAGGCAGGAGCCCCCAGGCCTCGAGACGGCGCCCCTGCGCATCCGCAACCTTGGTCCGCTCGCGCTCGCGAATCACGAAATCACAAGCCGCCACCAGCTTAGGCGCGACGCGCGCCAGCCAGGCCCGATCACCAGTGTAGCGATAGTGATCCGCCAGACACTCCATGATCACGCCATGGTCCAAGTTGTAGGCGAAGCCGCCCATCACGGGCTCGCCGCCGTCGAAATCCACCGACACGAGCGCGCCTTCGGATGACTCGAACCGCCCATCGGGGCGCATCACGCCCTGGGTGGACAAAAACGCCTCAAGGTAGGCTTCGGCACGGTCGTGATGCCCGGCCTGGTCCAGCATCGTGATCTGCCAGCAGGCTTCGTTGCCGCAGGCCCCGTAGAACCAGGTCGCGGCCGGCACCACCGGTAGCCCAGCGACGGGATCCTTGTCCGCCGATATGCTCACGTGAACGCGAGCAGCCTTGTGAAAGTCGGAGAGCACTGTCTCGGGCAGGTCCAGCTGACCACCGGACGCCACGGTGTCGCGCCAGGCAGCGACGGCCTTCGCCAGTGCGACGTCGAAGGTCAGCGCCGCGATCCGAGCCCAAGTCTCGGTATCGGTGGGCGTGGCGAAGGGCACGACGAGCGTCACGGTGTGCCGCTCGTTGCCGTCCAGATCCACGCTGTAGAGCAGGGCTGTCGGCAAGGCACGTGAGTCCGGCGCGCTGCCGAAGGGCACGGTGCGCACAACGCCCCGACCTTGCGGGTCGATCGCGCAGCGGAGGCGTGGGGCCGGGTAACTATCCACGCGCCACTGGCGCGCCACCGGCACATCCGGCACGATCCGCCCGCGGGCCACGACAAACAGTCCCTCCTCCAACGTGAGGAACTCCTGCGGGAGCAGATCGAGCCAGAGGTACGCCGTCTTGCGCCCATGCGTCGTGTTCCGGAGTTCGAAACGGACGAAGGCGGCCAGATCCTCATCCCCGCGGACCACGTGTCGGCGCTCTCTACCCGGGAACGCCTCCATCAACGGGTCGAGGGGCGCGACCACGACGGTCTCCTTGACCGCGATCTCGCGGTCCAACCATTGGCTGATGACGACCGGCAGCCAACCCTCCAGCAGCGACTGCTCTGTCCGGTACCCTTCCTCACGGAAATCCGGTGGATCCCCCGTCCCGAAGCGAAAGCGCATCTGCCGCCCGGACCAGAGGAGCCTCGCGGCGTCGCGACCGCTCAGCTTGAGCCCTGCCTTGTCAACGAAGAGCTCGCCGTTGTGGCGCACCGCAAACTCCTGGCGTCCCATCTCGAGGCCCAACGGCAGGTAGCGCCCCAGGCCGGTGCCCGAATCCTGCTTAGTGACGTCGAGTGGGGGTATCTCGGCCATTGCCCGAGCCAGCGACTGCTCCGGCTCTGCAAAAACGCGATCGTAGATCGACTGCGGGCCTGTGCCGGCAGCGACCGAACCGGCTAGGGGCGGCGGCTCTTCTCCCCATGTGATCATCACCCCGTAGTCCGGGATGGCGATGGGGCCCCAGGCCAGATCGGCTGTCAGGAAGGTGAAGGACTTCGCTGCCGTCCTGATCGTGACCAGCGTCCCTGCTGCGGGCAGCTGTGGGTCCTCGGTGGTGAGCAAATGCAGCCGGATGCCCTTGCGAGTATCTCGAACGCAACAAGACCACTGCCCACCCCCACCCAAGTCGCCAGGCTCGATACGGTCCTCGTTATCAAAGGCAAGAGGTGCCATCGCTAGAAGGATGCCGTTCGCGACGCTAGCGCTCCCGCTCCAGTCACTGCCGTTTTCTGAGCCCCCGCCAAACCAGACGTCGACATCCACCGCGTGCCACCGCGCAGCGGAGAAGACCTCAAGCTTCTCGATGACCGGCTGCTCGGATCCGCCGCTGGTCAACCGCAGCTTGAGCGTCCGCCGGAACGGGGCCAAGTAATCCTCCGCCTCCTCCAGTTGCTCCCACGTCATCCACGCGCGCAGCTCCGGAAGGTCCACCGGATCGAAAGCAATCGTGCAGGTATGGCCCTCAAACACTCGCGCCGCCCGCACCGTTACCCATCGCCCGTGCCAAGGGTCGTCCTGACCGATCCAGCCGCGCCGCGCACCGGAACGGCGCTCCGGCGCAGGCGTAGGCCAGGTACGCTGCCAGTACTGGACCGCCAGATCCGGCGGGACCTCGCCAACATAGGTCACAATCACCTGCCGCACGTCCCGCACAGAGGACCACTCGAGGCCCAGATGCCAGGCATCCGCTGCATCGACCCACGCAGGCCAGAGATGGCCTTGTCGATCAGGCGACAGCTCGTGCCGCCGGAGATCGTGTGGCGACGTACCCTCCCACCAGCACAGGGTGGCGGCGTCCACTAAGTTGACGCGATCGCCGGGCCGCCTACCTGAACCGCTCCTGTGGCGCACCGTACCCTCCCTACCAGGTCCGTTCCTTCAGCAGTTCCTGGATCGCATCGCGAGGCACCGGCAGCGCATCGATGTGGCTCTCCAGCCAGCGCGAGAAGTCGGCTTCGATGTCGTCGGTCCACCGCCGGTCGATCTGGCCCGGGGTGTAGA
>JAFGNI010000597.1 GCA_016927095.1 Anaerolineae bacterium
GCATATAATGGAAGTGGGTACGGGTCCGATAACGAAAGGAGCGTACGATGGAGACACCACAGGTGCGGTTCGCGCGGCTGGACAAGGCCAAGATGGAGAGGATCCGAGAGCTGGAGGCGTTCCTGGGCACCTACGTCCTGGCCTTTGAGCCCGTCATCAAGATCGCGGATCTGACGGACGAGCAACTTGCCAAGCTGCAGGAAGTCGAGAAAGAGCTCGGCGTGATCCTGGTTGCCTACGAGGACGTGTAGATCGGTAGCACAACAAAGCCGGGGCTGGCGCTTCGAAGCGCCAGCCCCGACTTGGCGTCACGTGTACGTCGCTAAAAGAATCGCTCGAAGCGATCCTGGTCCGCCTTGCAGACCGGGCACTTGAGCGGGGGCCGGGGTCGCGCGCACAGGTAACCACAGACCTTGCAGCGCCAGACCGGTATGCCCTTCCAGGTGAACCCGACGAGCACTTCCTCGTGCTCCTCTTCCTCTTCGGGGCTCGGCCCTGCAGGTCCGCCGCCCTGGGCCTCGCGGACCTCCTCCGGAGGTCGCCGCTCGGGAATCGGCTGCAGCTCCTGCTCCCCATCCCTGACGGCATCGGAGACGTAAAGCGCGCAGTAACACGCGCCCCAATCGATCAGATCAGGGTCGCGGTAATCGCAAGGGCAGATAATGTCGAGATCCTTCTCGCGCACCCCATCGGCCAGCCGGCAGGGGCATGCCCAATACCCATAGCGCGCCTCGTTGATCAACAGCCCTTCCACCAGACCCTTCGTGAACTCCACGTCGGGATTCAGGTTGTAGCCGCCGGCGGTGGCCTCGCGGTCCAGCCGCCGGTAGAGCCGATCTATGGCCTCTTGAGAGATGTTAGGCTCTTCGCTCATAGACCCAAGCGCTCCTTGATCTGGTCAGGCTTGTACCCGATGATGCAATCCTCCTCGTCGAAGATGACGGCGGGGAAGGAGGTGCGATCGCTGAACTTGCGGATATGCTCGCGTGCAGCACTGCGCTCGTCGGCATCCACCAAATCGACGTAGACGAAGTCGAACGTCACATCCTGATCTTCCAGTAGCTGGCGTGTCTTCCGGCACCAGATACAGGTGGAAAGCGCGTAGAGTAGCACCTTATGATCGTTGTGGCTTCCCTCGTTGTGGCCTCTCTGCTCAGGCATCCTTGTCCTCCTCTGTGGCAGCGGCTGTGGCTAGCCGCTGGGTACGACAGTATTGGCGCGCATTATAGTCGATAACCGGAAACTGGGACAGGTCAGATGGTTACAGCTACCTCGAGAGCAACACGATACCCAGCGCCACAATCAAGGCGCCCGTCACGACGTTGGTCACGCCGAAGAAGAGCACCGCGTTGTGCGCGACCGGCTCCGGCAGCTTCAGCGCGGCCTGCTTCGGGTTCGCGGCGTTGTAGTAGACATCCACCGCGCTGTTCTCCGGATACTGGGCCACAATCTGATCCGCCTCGAACCGGCTGCGCGTGGTCAACGTCTCGCTGGGCAGGAAATGCAGCCGCTTTCCCGTGTGGATCTCGGCGTCAACCGCGTACTCGTAGTGGACAATGGGCGTGAAGGTCGTCACGATGCCCTCAGGGGTCTCCCGCACCAGCGTCGACACGCTCGCATCGAGCACCCGGCCCACCACCTTGGGCCAATTCGGGGTCCCGTGCCCGCGTTGCTTGGAGAGCGCCATCCAGATCACACAGCCCAGCCCCAACAGAAAGGCACCGCCGCCCAGAACAATCAAGAACTGTGTACCGGCCATCATCCCCCCCTTCCGGCGTCGGACCTACGCCTCTTCTTCCCGCTTCGCACAATCGTCGTCTTGCTTCTCGCGGACTTCCAGGATCTCCTCGATGTAGACGACGCGCTGGTAGGAGCCCAGCGGCCCATACTGGCCTTTGCGACTGGCCTCGCCGCGGAAGCGCACGTAGATCTGCTCGTAAGGACGTGAGATGATCTCCTCATAGCGCTGCTCCAGCTCGTCTGCTGTGTTCTCGAAGGCGGGGTTCTGGACCCACCACGACGCCCGCGACCCACACGGGCGGAAGATACGCCCCGCTTTGCCTGCGGTGAAGTGACCCTCCCACGTGCCGCTTTCCAAGGACCGCCCGATGGCCGACAATGCCAGCGTTCCCAACCCGATTGACGCCAAGAGCCAAGCTATCACCGCCATTCTCCTTCACGCGCTAGAAGTCGTTGTCGCGCAGCCCTACGACCATAACTTAGCATTGGGTCTGGGAAATGTCAATCGGCGCGAGAAAGCGAATGAGCGAAAAGGCAGGCGCGCGGTGGATGGGGTAGAGACGTGTCGGTGACACGTCTCCTCGTGCGGCAAGGGCAAAGGCGGAAGAGCTAGGTTAGGCCTACGACGAAGAGCCAGTAGAAGACGAGGTAAATGCCTGCGCCGATCAGGAAGAGGGCGCTGAACCGGTGGACATAGGGCGTCAGGCGATCCATCCAAATCGAGACTGCCTTACGGAAGAGCGCCGTGCCGATGGTGGCGGCGAGGATCACGACGCCCATGCCCAGTGCATAGCCCAGGAACTGCCCGAAGGACGCAGCCACATCGCCGCCGCCCAGCGCGCTGCCGACGACGACTAGGAAGATCGGCAGTGTGCAGCTGAGCGAGCCCATAGCGTAGGCCATGCCGAACAAGAACATATTGCCCAGGTTGCGGGCCGGTGTGATCCGCACGCGGCCTGCGGCGGCGATCCCCAAGGACTTCTTGCCCAGCAGCAACCAGAGTCCCAAAGCGGCCATGGCCACGCCGATCAGCAGACCGGCGTAGGGAAAGACCGTCACCAGCCACTGGCCACCTGCCGCAATCACGCCTCCGACGACGGCAAAGATCACCGTGAAACCTGCGGTCACAACGAGGGAGAGACGCACAGCCTGGAGCAGCCGCCTGACGATATGGCGGCGCTCCCCATCGTCAAAGGTGCCCAGTTGATAGGCCGCGTAGGACGGCAGCATCAGCACCCCGCAAGGGTTGACGCTGGCTACCATCCCGGCGGCAAAGGCGTAGCTGACGGGCAGCAATTCAGCCAGCCGCGCCATCGCGCCTTCAAGGCCATCGCGCAGACTCACGATCACCACGAGCACCAGCAGCACGACCAGGGCCGGCACGAGGATCGTCAGAGCCGCCTTGCGCCCGCAGTGTTCGTCTTGGTTCAGATCAAGGTTCAACATAGAGTGGTCCATCCAGCGCTCCTTCCGGGATCACCGCGACGCCGCCAACAGCGCCGCGAACTCCTCGCCCAACACCACCGCAGGCACGACACCGCCGCTGCGGTGGAATAACTCTCCATTGGGCCTAAAGTAGAGCGTCGTAGGGATGCCGGTCACCCGATAGATCGACATCACGGCGGGATCTAAGATCGTGCCCGTTGGGAAGGACATCCCGAGCTCCGCATAGAGCGCCCGAGCGTCCTCTTCGTTGCCTAGACCAGTATACTCGCCGATATCCAAGGCCACAAAGACGATGTCATCCTTGTACAGACCGTAGGCGGTTTCCATCTCCGGTAGGGCGCGCCGGCAGGAGGCGCAGAGCCCGGCCCACATCTCCACCGCCACCGGCTTGCCTCGGGCGAAGAGCTCGGAGAACATCACGCGCTCGCCGCCCAGCTCCCCGGCGCCGGTATAGACCATGATCTCGAAGTCCCCCGCCAGTTCAAGAGGCGTGTTCTGCCCAGAGGTTGCGTCCGAAGCAGGGACCGATGTTGGAGCCCCCATGCTCTGCGACGCCTCCTCGGGCAAATAAACCCGCGTCTCAGGCCTAAAGGCCGCCCAGGAGAACCAGAAGTGATTGATCCCCACAATAGGACCTAGGTGTTGCCCAGCGCGCGGCCCCTCGATCGCCGTGCCGAAGACATCCCAGACACTGCCGGAGTCCTCATCCACGATCCTCCCATCCTCGGTGCGGAAGGTGAGGATCTCTCCATCCAACTCCCGCGAGAAGGCGACCACCGTGCCC
>JAFGNI010000093.1 GCA_016927095.1 Anaerolineae bacterium
CCGCCACCAATGCGCTGGAGGATGCGGTAGCGCTGTTGTAGGCACTCGCCAGACTCAAGCATCGTCGCCTCCGGCTGATACAGTGTACATCACCAACAGACACTCCAGGAGGCAGCACCAGACACGCTGTGCCTCCATCATAGCTGAGTCTGGCGCCGGCACCAACTGCTTCCCAACTAGAACCCCCGCAACTCGGTGCTCGACCGGCGCTGCAGACCAGCCTTGGGCTCACGCTTTAGCACCACGTACTCTAGGCCATGCTCGGTGCAAAACGCAGCCTTCTCGGGGACGTCACCGTCCTCGTTGACCGCGTAGATGTCAGGACGAATCTCGTCAATGTTGGGCGCCGCGTCCATCCAGCCCATCCCTTTGGTGATCACAGCCTGGGTCACGTAGCGGATTGACTGAACCATGTACCTGCGCTCGTCCTGCGACTGCAGCGGGTGCCCCTCGCCTTTCAGCTCGCGAACGTTGGCATCGTTCCCTACCGCGACATACAGGTCACCCAACGCCGAGACCTCCTCGAAAAACCGAACGTGGCCCGAATGCAGCCAGTCATAGCAGCCTGTTACGATAACCTTCCTATGCGAGCTTGGCATGTTCCAGATATCTGCAGCAAGTGTAGGGAAACCGCTCAGAGTCTGTTCAGTGACGATCTCAAACTTGATGCCCGCCCGCTCGCAGAACTCCCGCTTCGCGGCGCTCATCTCATCCTCCGGTATCGCCCAGGCCGTCCCGGCGGCCGAGGCTGGGACAAGTCCGGCCAGACCCGGTAGATGGTCGGGTGATGGCAGTCGGCGAACCAGCGTCAGGGCGGAGACGTATCGAAGCGCTTGCAGCAGATATACGCGCTCGTCCTGATCGAAGCGCGGCAGACCGCCCGTGAGGTCGGCGACGACGTCATCGGACCAGAGCAGAACGTGGACCGGTCCAAACCTGGCGGCCTCCTGCAGCAGGCGCACGTGCCGCGAGCGCAGGTTGTCGAAACTCCCTGACACAAGTACGGTGGCATCGGTGGTGCGTGATAGCATGGCTGTGCTCCCGGGAATATGTGTTAGCCTTCGGATGCGACCACGAAGCGTGCAAGATTGGCGCCCCAGACAGCTGCTTCGATGCACCCTTTGATACTCCGGATACGGACAGGTGTCAACCGCGGAGAGGCGTGTTTGACCGGAAGGCGTCCGCGGTTGACGCCGCCGGGCCATGCGAGGATCACCTGGCTGGCGCGCCGCGCAAGGTCGGTGGCTGCGTGAACACACTTGGTGAGCACCTCTCCCTGACCCGGATGCTGCCGTTGACACCAACGGGACACCGTTCTAGACTCATAGGGCAGACAGCCGGTGTGTGGGATTCGCCGCATGCGCGTTGTATCGACAACGACTGCGTCCATACCATCGAGATGAGAGTCCCGGTCTGCTCAGCGGGCATCTGCCCCCTGGACTCGATAGTCCGCGGCACGGTGATGGGCTATGATGTGCCGGTCCGCACCAGGCAGCTCTGCAGGCAAGAGCCTAGCCGAGGTCTGTGGTACCTGCAGCGTCCTGTGTTAACACGGAGAAGAGGCAATCGATGTCACACCCACACTTTTCTGACGAGGATTGGGCCCGCGTGGCGCGAGACACGACCGCCTGGTGGGCGGGGGAGCTCGACCGACCGCTGATCTACCTGAGCGCAACTGACGCCTTGCCGGAGACCCCAGCCTACGCCTATCTCTCGAACTATCCCGCGGCGATGTCTGCCGAGGCGATCGTGGATCTGCACCAGCCGCATATCGAGGCCACGCGCTACTACGGCGACGCCTTTCCAGCCTGGTGGATGAACTTCGGGCCGGGCATTATGGCGGGCTTCGCAGGCGGCGAGGTCCACAGCGTTTCAGAGCCCTCGGAGACGGTCTGGTTCACACCTGCAGAGCCGACACCTCTGCGGGGCCTTACGCTGAGCTTTGACCCCAGTAACGCCTGGTGGCAGCGTGTTCAAGCCCTGACCGCAGCGGCTGTCGAACGCTGGGACGGCGCTGTCGCGATCGGTCACACCGACCTCGGCGGCAACCTCGATATCCTCGCCTCACTCCGCGACACCCAGACTCTCGCGATGGATCTCATCGACTGCCCTGAAGAGGTGGACCGCCTCGTATCTGAAATCACTCAGCTCTGGATACGCTACTACGACGCCCTCGACGCCCTGATCCGCCCCACGTGCCGCGGCACCACCTGCTGGACGCCGCTCTGGTCGCCGGGCAAGACCTATATGCTGCAGTCCGACTTCTCCTACATGATCTCACCCGCGATGTTCGAGCGCTTCGTGATGCCCGACCTGGTCGAATGCTGCGAGATACTCGACCACGGCTTCTACCACCTCGACGGCAAGGGCGAGATCCCACACCTCGATATGCTGCTCTCCATTGAGCGACTTCGCGGCATCCAGTGGATCCCCGGTGACGGGCAGCCGGAGCCGCACGAGTGGCTGCCGCTTCTGAAGCGCATCCGCGACGGCGGTAAGCTCTGCCAGGTCTTCGTCTCCCCTGAGGGCGCCCGCACCATCGTCGATGCGCTCGGCGGCAAGGGCTTCCTCCTCGTTATCAACCACGATGGCCGGGATTTCCGCGACCCTGAGCGGGCCGAAGCATTCCTGCAGACATTTGAAAGGAGAGACCGATGCAAGCCATAGACTTCGACGCTGATTGGCGATTTCACCTTGGAGACTCAGGCAGCGCGCTGTGGCGCCGGCTCGATGACTCGAGATGGCGCCGGCTCGACCTGCCGCACGACTGGTCGATTGAACTTGGTCGCAGCCCCGATGCCCCGAGCGGGGCCTCGGGCGGCTACTTCCAGACGGGACGCGCCTGGTACCGCAAACGCTTCGAAGCCCCCGAATCATGGGCCAGTCAGCATGTGCGCATCGAGTTTGAAGGCGTCTATATGAACGCCGAGGTCTGGCTCAACGGCGACCTCCTGATCCGCCATCCCTACGGCTACACCACGTTTCACCTCGATCTCACGCCCCATCTCAAATTCGGCGAGGAGAACCTCCTGCAAGTCGTCGTTGATAACGGCGCTCAGATGAACAGCCGCTGGTACTCGGGCTCCGGCATCTACCGGCACGTCCGGCTGCTGGTCGGCGGCCCACAGCACGTGGCGCCGTGGGGCGTTTACGTGACCACGCCGGTGGTCTCGGCGGAACACGCGACCGTCAACGTGGAGACAACGCTCGTCAACCACAACCCGGCCGCCGCCTACGCCACGTTGCGCTCTCACGTCATAGCGCCCGACGGCACCGTGCTGGCGAGCGCCGAGAGCGCCACCGTAGTGGCTGCGGGTCTCTTCGAGATGGTGGCGCAGGAGATGATGGTGGGTGAGCCGGCCCTCTGGAGCCCGGAGAGTCCGACGCTCTACCACCTTCGGACAGAACTACTCGTCGAGGGTGAGGTTGTTGACACCGCCCTGACACCCTTTGGCATCCGGTCGCTCGTCTTCGACGCGTCACAGGGCTTCCTCCTCAACGGCGAGCCGACCCTGTTGCGCGGCGGCTGCGTGCACCACGACGACGGTGTGATGGGCGCCGCCTCCTACGATCGGGCCGAGGAACGCAAGGTCGAGGTCCTGAAGGCCAACGGCTATAACGCCATCCGCTGTGCCCACAACCCGCCCGCTCCCGCCTTCCTGAATGCCTGCGACCGGCTCGGTATGCTCGTGATCGACGAGGCCTTCGACTGCTGGCGTGAGGGGAAGACGCCCTACGACTATCACGTCGCCTTTGCCGACTGGTGGCAGCGCGACTTGGACAGCATGGTGCTGCGCGACCGCAATCATCCGAGCGTCATCATGTGGTCGATCGGCAACGAGATCGGTGAGCGCAATGGCAGCTCGGACGGCGTGGCCTGGGCACAACGCCTTGCCGGTCGCGTCCGCGAGCTCGATCCCACGCGACCAGTCACCTCGGGCGTCAACGGCTTCGGTATGGGTGCCGACGCCAGTTGGCCCGAAACCGACGCGATCTTCGGCGCCCTCGACGTCTGCGGCTACAACTATCAGGAGCGCCGCTACCGTCCCGACCACGAGCTCCACCCCGACCGCGTCATCTACGG
>JAFGNI010000094.1 GCA_016927095.1 Anaerolineae bacterium
GAGATCGAGTTGGTCCGGGGCATCGCGAACTCGGTGGCCCTGGCTGTCGACAATGCCCGTCTCTATGCCGAGACACGCCAGCATTTGGCCGAAAGTCAGGGATTGGAGCGGGTGGCAGCCGCACTGCTCCATAAGGTCAATCCGGAGGAGGTCCTTGAGATCGTCTGCGCCGAAGTACAGCAACTAACTGGCGCCACCGGGAGCGCGGTCTTGCTCGTCGAAGATGAGGACTGGCTACGCGTGGCCTACACCAGTGGAACGGAGCCCGCGTTCTTTGAACGGATCCCCATCGCCGGCTCTTTAGCGGGCCTCGCTATACGCCGGGCAGAACCATGTTTGACCAATGCGCCGGCCGGCGAGTCCTACGAATACCTGCAGGGGAAGCGCCCCACGGCGTTGCTCTCGGTTCCGCTGTACGCAAATGGCCACGTCATCGGCGTGTTGGAGGTTCTCGGAAAGCCCGGCGGCTTTGTGCAGGATGACATTCGCATCGTCAGCCTCTTCGCCAATCAGGCTGCGATCAGCATCGAGCATGCCCGGTTGAATGAGCAAGCCGGGCAGCTAGCCGTGCTGGAGGAGCGACAGCGTCTCGCAAGGGAGCTCCACGATTCGGTAGTGCAATCGCTCTATAGCATGGCGCTCTACGCGGATGCGGCGACCCGGGCCTTGACGGCCGGTAAACAGGAGGTGACCGTGGGCCACCTGCAGGAATTACGCGAGACGGCGCGGAGCACGATGTACGATATGCGGCTGCTGATCTTCGAGCTGCACCCACCTGCGCTGGAACAGGAAGGCTTGGTGACCGCACTACGGATCCGGCTGGCGGCCGTGGAGGCGCGAGCCGGTGTACACGCCGAACTCGAGGTTGAGGGCGAACGGCGCCTGCCTATCACGATTGAGCAGGAACTCTACCGAATTGCACAAGAGGCGCTCAATAACATCATGAAACACGCCCAGGCGCAGCATGTGACGCTCAGGATGCGCTACGAGAAGGAATCGGTACACCTGCAGGTACACGACGACGGTGCCGGCTTTGATCTGCGCAGCGCCAAGCGCAGCGGAGGCATGGGGCTGCGAAGCTTCACTGCGCGGGCCGCCAGGATCGGCGGGCGCGTCACTGTGGACAGCCGACCGGGAGAGGGCACGACGATAACGGTCCACGTCACCCTGGACGGCAGAGATGGAAAAGAGGAGGCGCCATGAGCCAGGCGATTCGCGTTCTGATTGTGGACGACCACACCATTGTCCGCAAGGGCATCCGCGCCCTACTCGCAGAGATCGCGGACTTGGAAGTCGTAGGCGAAGCCGCCGACGGACAAGAAGCCATCGCACAAGCCGCACGACTCCGCCCGGACGTGATCCTAATGGACCTGGCTATGCCCCGGATGAACGGCATCGAGGCGACCCGCAAGATCAAAGCGCAACAGCCGGAGAGCCGCATCCTGGTGATGACCAGTTTTGCGACCGATGAGAAGGTGCTTCCGGCGATCAAGGCCGGCGCCCAAGGCTATCTCCTCAAGGAGTCTGCGCCGGACGACCTCGTTCAAGCCATTCACCAGATCTACCGGGGGGAATCGTCGCTGCATCCGGTGATCGCCCGCAAAGTCCTGCAGGAGCTGGCCCATCCCTCGGACCGCCCTCCTGCGACCGATCCGCTGACCGAGCGCGAAGTGGAAGTGCTGGGCCTGGTGGCGCATGGACTGGGCAATGAAGACATTGCCGAGAAGCTGCACATCACCCCGGCGACGGTGCGCACACACGTGAGCCACATCATGAGCAAGCTCTATCTGGCCAACCGGGTCCAGGCCACGCTCTATGCCCTACGCGAGGGGCTAGTCTCGCTGGATGCAGATCCGAACGGTGCCGCGGAACGCGACTGACACCCGGTGGGACGTCTGCCCCAGCGAGCGCCCAGACCGCCCGCGCCAGACGGGTCACCGACCCGTCCCTACACCGCCGTCGCTCTTCGTAGCGACGTCCCGGCGGGACGTCTGGCCCGGCGAGCGCCTGGTCCTCCCGCGCTGGACGGGTCACCGACCCGTCCCTACAACACCACCGCCGCCCTTTGTAGAGACGTCCCGGTGGGACGTCTGCCCCAGCGAGCGCCCAGACCGCCCGCGCCAGACGGGTCACCGACCCGTCCCTACGACACCGCCGTCACTCTTCGTAGAGACGTCCCGGCAGGACGTCTGCCCCAGCAAGCGCCTAGTCCGCCCGCGCTAGACGGGTCACCGACCCGTCTCTACAACACCGCCGCCGCTCTTTGTAGAGACGTCCCGGCGGGACGTCTGCCGATTGCGCATCACACCGGCGTGATCCGCAGCAGCGCGACATCGTGGCGGTCGACGTAGGCGACGAAGCTGCCGGTATGGGTGCCCAGGTCCTCGTGAGCCCAGAGGTCGCGGACGGTGCAGGGGCGGCGGTCGTGGAGGCCGAGGGTCTCCCAGGCGACGGCGACACGGCGATCGTCGCGATCACCAAGGTTGAAGAGGCCGACGGCGACGGAGCCATCCTGGAGCGGCTTGGCCCACGTAACGGCGATATCGCGCGCCCAGGGGACGCGGCCCACCTGATAGCCCTGACGGCCCAACGGGTCCTGGTTGACGGCGATGGCCTCGGTGTTGAGAATGATCTCGCGGGTGGCGCCGGTCATATTGCGCACGTCGTTGCCCAGCATCAACGGCGAGGCCAGGAGGCACCAGAGGCTGAAGTGGCTGCGGTACTCGGCGTCGGTGCAGCCCGCCTCAGGGCCACGGGCGACGTTGCCCTCGCCGTGCATGCCCACGATGAGCATGTCCGGGTCGTTCCAGTGGCCCGGACCAGCGTAGGCCTCCAGCCCCACCTGGCGCTCGAAGCCGATATCGAGGACCGACTCCCAGGCGTCGTGGATGTCGCCGGTGGTGCGCCACATGTGGCCCCCGGTGCGGGTGCCCCACTCCCACGGCTTGTGCGTGCCCCACTCGCAGAGGCTGAA